>JAISII010000187.1 GCA_031262125.1 Oscillospiraceae bacterium
GACATCCCCCTCCCGGAGGGGGACTTTTGGGTTCACTTTTTTGAGTGTACCTCAAAGCCTCCCTCTTAGAGGGAGGTGGCAGAGCGTAAGCTCTGACGGAAGGAGAAAAAGGCAAGCCCCGAGCCTCGGCAAAGCAGAGAAATTCCCCTCAATATCTAAAAGCATCTTGCTCTTTGCAGCAGGGTGCTTTTTTATATACAAAATTATTGCAAGCAAAGCAGAATAAAAAATAAGCAGCCCAATACAGGAGCAAACCTGAATAAAAAAGAGAAGGGATGATTGCACGATGACATTTATGGAGTTTATTAAAAGCGTTTTGGGCGACAGCCTAAGCAGCGAGAACGAGGCGAAAATTAAAGCCGAGTTCCCCAAATTTGCCGTGCCAAAGGGCGAATTTAACGAGAAGTTAGACGAGCTTAAAACGGCAAAGACGCAACTGGCAGAGCGAGATGCACAGCTTGCCGAGCAAGATATGCAAATTGCACAGCGAGATACCCAAATTGCCGAGCTTAAAAAGTTTGAAGGCACAGCGGCAGAGTTGCAAACAAAAGTTGCCGAGCTGACCGAACAGAACAAACAAAAAGACGACGAGAAAGCACAAGCCCTTGCAACCGAACGCAAAACGAATGCAATGCGACTGCAACTTAATGGCAAAGTGCACGATGTTGACTATGTTTTGGGTGGCATAGACACAAATGCAGTTACTTTTGACGACGGCAAACTAAGCGACAACTTTAAAACTCTGGTGGACGCTTTTACAAAAGACAAACCTTTTGTTTTGGTTAACCCGCAAACGTCTGCAAACAGGGGCTTTAAACCTGTTGGCACAACGCCGCCCGACGGTGCAGAAACAGCTGCGGTCAACAATACTCCGGCGGTTATCGGCAAAAAAATGGCACAGAAAAAAATTGCACAGCAAAAGGCGGCACAAACCGCCGCAAATAATTATTTTGGAGGAAACTAAACAATGGCAACAACCTACGGTACTAAAAACGAAGTTTTAATGTACCCCGACAACTACCAAGCGTTTGCACAGTCTTTTGAGACTACAGACGCAACTGCCGTAACGCAAAACGGCAAAAAAATCATCAAAGCCGGCACAATATGGCCTGCAAACGGTGCAGCCGCCAGAGGAATTGTGTTTAACGATGTTGATGTTACAAACGGCACTGCTACCGGGGCGGTTATTTTTGAGGGTTCGGTGTTAATTCCCCGTTTGCCCGCAGTACCCACTTCGGCGGCAAAAAATGCACTGCACAAAATCACGTTCTTTGCGGATTTAACACCCGCAGGCGGCAGTGAACCATCAGAATAAGAAAGGAGAATTTTAAACTATGCCAAACACAATTTACGAGCTGTATAATGCCCCCGCAGTAGGGGCGTATTGGAACGAAATGCAAAGCGACGCAGCACCGCTGCTGGGCGAAAGTTTGTTTCCGGCAAAGCGGGTTTTAGGGCTCGACCTTAGCTGGATTAAAGGTGCAAACGGTTTGCCGGCAGCTTTGGCACCCTCGGCGTTCGACGCAAAACCTACTATTCGCACCCGAGAAAGCATAGACGTAGAAAAAGCCAAAATGCCCTTTTTTAGAGAGAGTATGCGTATTGGCGAAGAAGAACGTCAGCAGCTGTTGCAGCTTATTGCAGCAGGCGGCACCTATGCAAATGTTATTGTAACCAAATTGTTCGACGACGCAACCACACTTATTAACAGTGCACTTGTTGTGCCCGAAGCAATGCGGTTTAGCCTTTTGCAAACAGGGGCTATTACCATTTCGTCGGCACTTAGCGGTGGTCAGAATGTAAACTACAGCTATAACTACGACGCAAACGGCACGTGGGCAGACAGCAACCTTAAAAACGCACAAACCAACTGGGCAGACGAAAACGCCGACCCCGTTGAAGACATTATTGCAATAAAGCAAGCAGCAAGCGAAAACGGAGTAGAACTTACCCGTGCAATTGTTGCTCCGGCAGTTTGGGCAAAATTACGCAAATCTGCGGCAATACGCCAAGCTGTAAGCACGGTTGGCACAAGCGTTGCAATTTCGGATAATACTCTGCGTGAGTTTTTGATTGCCGAAACAGGCATTACGTTTACGGTATACAGCAAAAGATACAAAACTTTTGACGGCACAGATGCTCCCTATATGATGAGCGACCGTGTAGTATTTTTGCCCGAACAACCCGTAGGCAGCACTTGCTTTGGCACAACGCCCGAAGAAGCCGACCTTATGAGCGGGAACACCGACTGCGATGTAGAAATCGTGGGCAACGGCATTGCTGTTCTTACTAAAAAAGAGAGCTTGCCCGTTAACGTAATTACCGCTGTGTCCGAGATTGTACTCCCCAGCTTTGAGGCTATGAACAGCGTATATGTGCTTATTGCAAACCCTGCTTTATAAACGAGGCAACAAAATCTTGCAAAACAACTCTTGAAAGCGAGCAAATAATATGACAGACCTAAAACAACGGGTAGTTCAGATAATTTTAACAAAACTAAGTGCAGCAAAAACAGCTGTAGACTACGACCTTGCAGAACTTGCAGTAGACGAAACCGCCGAATATATATGCAACTATTGTAATATCAAAACAGTACCAAAAGAACTTAAATTCTGCTGGGCTAATATGGCAATGGACTATTTGGCGTGGTTTGCAACACAAATACAAGGCAGCAATAATTCTCAAGCCGACGCCGACACCGTGCCTAAAAGCAATTTTGCAAGCAGCATAAAAGTTGGCGACACTCAGCTAAATTTTGCCGAGAGTTCAAAATCGCAAACTGCAATAAACGCCGCAGGGCACAATATGCAGGGCGTGCTGGACAAATACGTTTTAAATTATCAAGAGCAACTTAACAGGTTTAGAAGGGTTGGCTGGTAATATGAATTTGAGTGCATACGGCAAATATCTTGCCAATTTGTACAACGACCAAATGGACATTTTGCGGCAAGAACAAATAACCGACGGAGCAGAAACTGTTAGCATTAACAGCAATGCTCCTTTTTTGTCGGGTGTTGCTTGTCGGGTTTCGTTTGGGAGCCAAGCAGATTTGCAAAGCACCGCCGATTTAGAACTCAAACAGGTTAACCCTACCGTTTTTTGCGGCAAAGATGTTGACATCAAAGCGGGCGACAGCGTTATAGTGCGAAGGCTAAATTCCGACGGCTCGGTTTATCAAACTTTTGAAGGTTTTGTATCGACGGCAGGTATGGCTAATAAGTACGAAACACACCAGCAATTTGTGTTGGAGTTGAAAGCGGATGCTTGAGGGGGGAAACCACCCTTGTTTGCAAACCACCCTTGTTTGCAAACCACCCCGTCTTCGCTAAAGCGAATCCACCCCTCCCCGGAGGGGAATATTAGTGTATTCAATAGACTATTGGCTTCGCATTCTCCCCCTGTCGGCTTCGCCGACAGGGGGAGAAAGCGAGCAGGGAGAAAGCGAGCAGGGAGAATGCGAGCAGGGAGAATGCGAGCGGGGAGAAAGCGAGCGGGGAGAAAGCGAGGCAAATGACAGAAACATTAATATTAGATACCGTGCTTAACCAACTTTTAGAAGACTTTTCTGAAATTGAGTACAGGTATTTAGAAAAACAAACACAAAACATAAACAAACCGTGTTTTATGGTTAAACAACTGCTGCTGCAACAAGAGCGGTTGCTGCAAGGCAATTTAGGTTTGGGCGATAAATACAAACACACCTATAGGTTGAGTATTTCTTATTACCCCAACTTAGCAGAACAGCGACCAATAAGGGACTGCGAAAATATTGCAAAAAGGCTGCTGTGCAGTTTTAAAAAATTGCGACTACCCGAGTTCCCCGCTTGGTGCAAAAATTGCGAATACGAAGTAACAGACGAACAGTTGCAGTTTAGGTTCGACGTAACCATTTATGCGGTATTAACCGACAACACAGCCCCGCCAATGCAAACAATGGGGCTGGACGAAACAATTATAATCAAGGAGGAATAAAACTTGGCAGGAATTTTTACATCACAAAACAAAATCCGCCCGGGGGCGTACACTAATTTCAAATCCGCCTCTACAGGTCAAATTAACACCGGCGACAGAGGGGTAGTATTTTTACCCTTAGTTTTGCCGTGGGGGCAACCCGAAGTTTTAATAGACATCACGGCGGAGGAATACTCACAGGGCAAAGCCTTTGCAAAAACAGGCTTAACCCCCGGCTCGGCAGAGGCTATGCCTTTGCGAGAAGCATTTAAAAAAGCAAACCTTGTAAGGGTTTATAAGCTTAACACTAATAGCGGTGCAATAGCAGCAAGTAAAGAAATAACAAGCGGCGTAACCGCAACAGCGGCATTGGCAGGTACGTTGGGCAACAAAATCTCAATTAAAAGCGAAGCACCAACACCAAACGGACCCTTTAAGCTTATAACAACGGTAGACGGTATTGTTGTTGACGTGCAAACACTTGCAAAAATTGGCGATTATGTACCCAACGGCTGGGTAGAGTTTAGCACAACAGGTAGTACCGTTTTAGGAGATGTTGCAGGCGTTACCCTTACGGGCGGCACAGACGGCGACACAGACATTACGGCAACCCACTGGGAAGCTGCTTTTGAACTTGCAAGCACCGCAAAATGGAACGTGCTTGCTGTGCTAACAGAAGACACTGCAGTTATGGATATAGCAAAAACATATATTTCAAACTTGCGAGAAAATGCAGGCAAAAAAGTGCAGGCTGTAACTATGGCATACGACCATAACTACGAGGGTATGATTTCTACTGCAAACCAAGGTTACAAAATCGGTGCAGAAGAAATAAGCCCGCTTAACTTTGTGGCTTGGGTTGCCGGTGCAACCGCAGGTGCTGCACTAAACCAAAGCAACACATATCAAGTTATCGACGGTGCAACCGATATTATAGTACCTTTGTCGGGTGCAGCTATAGAAGAAGCCCTAAAAAGCGGCAAACTTGTAATATCCCGCCGTACAGATGGTGCAATCGTAGTCGAAAAAGACATAAACTCTTTGCACGATTTTGGCGATGGTCGCAGCTATGTGTTTAGCAAAAACCGTGTTATTCGCACGCTGGACGATATTGCAACCCGGATTACTACCGTGTTTGAAAACAGCTATATTGGCAAAGTAAACAACGACGTAAGCGGCAGAACATTGTTCAAAGGCAATATTGTGGGCTATTTAAACCGCCTGCAGTCGCTTGGTGCAATTTCTGATTTTGACTCTAATGCGGACATAGAAGTGCTTGCCGGAGACGACATAGAAAGCATTGTTGTAAACCTTGCTGTAAAAGTTGCCGACTCTATGGAAAAACTTTATATGACCGTGGTAGTGTCGTAATTTTTTAGGAGGATAGTATGTCAGAATTTTTAAGAGCCGGAGATATAATTTCCGGGCAAGAAGGCAAAATTACGTTTGATATTAACGGCAACATAGAACTTGGCGGTTATGTAAAAAACGTAGAAGCCTCGGCAGAAAAAGAAAAAAGCGATATTAAAGTATTGGGGCATCGTGGCACCCAAAGCAAAACAGTGGGCTGGAGCGGCAGCGGTTCGATGACGTTGTATTATATTACCCCGCTGTTTCGCAAAATGATGCTGGACTATATTAAAACGGGTAAAGATACCTATTTTACTATAATTATTGAAAACGAAGACCCCGCAAGCACAGTAGGCAAGCAAACAATTGTATTGTACAACTGCAATATAGACAGTGTTGTTTTGGCAAAGTTGGATGTAGACAGCACCGAGCTTGACGAAGATATAGACTTTACTTTTGACAATGCAGATATGCAAGATTCGTTTTCTGCACCAACATTAGTATAATAATTTTTTTTAGGAGGATTTTATGGCAGAGAAAACATTAACGCTTAAAGATTTTTTACTTGCAAACCCGCAAACCGATATTTGCGACGAGATTTTTGTATCGGAAAGATTTAAAGACAACGGTTACAAATTTAAAATTGGAGCAATGACAGGTGAGCAATACCAGCGATATCAGAATGATTGCGTAAAAGTAGGCAAAAAAGGCAAATCTAAGTTCGACAGCAAGGCTTTTAACGAGTTTGTGGTTATTAACCATACCTTAGAGCCCAACTTTAAAGATGCCGAATTTATTAAACAGGCGGGTTGCATAACCCCCGAACAAGTTATGTATAAGGTTTTGCGTGCCGGAGAAATAGCCGAACTAAGCGGCAAAATTGCTGCTTTGTCGGGTTTCGACACCGACCCCGAAGCGTTGGTTGACGACGTAAAAAACTCCTAAAGGCGAAAGACGCAGAAACGTGGTACACATATTATTGTGTTAACAAACTGCATTGGACGCCTATGAAATTTTTAGAAATGACGCCCCGTCAAAGGGCGGTTATGATTGCGTTTATTGACGAACGCATAAAACAAGAAAAGCAAAATGCACAAAAAGCAAAAAAAGGAAGGAGGAGGCATTAATATATGGCAACTATAGAGCAAGCTTTGGCTATGCAAGACCAAATAACACCTAAGCTTAACAAAATTATAAACACAGTAAATATAACAATAAATGCTTTTACGCAAATGAACACCGTTGTAAACAAAGGTGTTCCTGCCTCCTCTTTTAAGCAGGCAGAGTCGGCTATTGCCGGAGCCGGAAACGAACTTGAAAAGTTTGCAGCAGCCGAAAACCAAGCAGAAACAGCAGCTAAAAAAGTACAAATGGGCTTTGCGGGCTGGGAGGATGTTCTGACTAATGCGTTTTCGGCTGTTAAAAATGGCGGGCAATTTATTGCAGGAGCCATAAAAGAAACCGACGCCTATGGGCAAGCTATGTCTGCCATAGAGGGTTCGGTTGCACAAGGGCTTTCGCCTTTAACCGATTTCTTCTCTAATTTTTTAAGCAGCGGAATTGTAGAGCAAGTGTCTACTTTAATAAGCGGCAACTTATCTCAAATATCGCAAGCACTTTTGCCCGTGGCACAAATGGTTGTAAATCTTGTAAACGAATTTTTGCGGTTTATAGAAATCTCGGGCGTTATTACAGTTGTTAAAGGTGCAATTTCGGGGATGGCTACGGTGCTTGGCTGGGTGCTTACCGGGGCAACTGCCGTGTTTAATTTTATAAACGAAAACTGGAACTGGATAGGACCCGTAGTTTGGGGCATTGTGGCGGCGATTACGGCTTATACAACAGGGCTTATGGCAGTAAAAACTTGGACGGCGTTAACCACCGGTGCACAGATTGTTTGGAACACAATTAAAGGTTTGGGCGTTGCCCTAAGCTTTAGCAGTGCTGCTGCAAAAGGCACAGAAACCGCAGCTACAACCACCCTAACGGCGGCACAAAACGCTTTTAACGCCGCAGCCACAGCAAACCCAATTGGGTTAATAATTATGGGTATAATAATCCTAATTGTTGCACTAATACTTCTGTTTTATAACTTTACCGAGCAAATTATGGGTGCAATATATTGGCTGGGCGAGCTGTTTAAAGGCATTGGGCTCTCGGTAGCCAATTTTGGTATGGCTGTTTGGAACACAATTGTAAATGTGGGTTTGTGGTTTGCAAATTTGGGCGAAGGCATTTGGGCAGTGCTGCAAAACATAGGCATATTCTTCAAAAACACGTTTGCCGTTCAGTTTGTTAATATTCTAAAAAACTTGGGTGCGTGGTTCCAAAACGTCTTTCAAGCAATTTGGAACGTAGTAAGTGGTGTTGTAAATAACATCGGCGTTGCATTTAACAATGCTTGGCAGTGGGTTAAAAGCACGTTTTATGGCTTTGTAGAAGCAATTATGAGCGGTGTTAAGTCTATTGCCGAAAAGATAAACAGCCTTACATCGTTTTTTGGTCTTAGCATAGATATGTCGGGCATAAACAATGCCATAGACGGGGCAGCAGCGGCAAGAGCCGAGGCAGACGCCGCAATGCAGGACTTTACCGATTTGGGCAAAGCGTGGAACGACGGTATGAACGCACACGCCTATGTGGATATTAACGAGGGTACCGAAGATTATATAGACGCCGGAGCAGCGTTTAATAAAAACGAAATCGACTGGGCAGGCGGCTGGGAAGACGGTATGAACACCCACGGCGACCTTTGGAAGTTCGACGAGGCGTATAGTGCAGGTGCAGAAGTAGGCAAAGGCGTACACCAATGGATGGATGACACCATTGTGAACCCAATTAGCAATCTGTTTGGTGGCGGTGGCGACGAAAAAACAGAAAAAGACGACAAAAACGAAGGCGGCGACGGTGCTGTGGTTAACACCGGCGGGGCAAGCGACGATGCAATTTATAATGCCTCGATTACCGGCGGCGACCTTGACAGAGTTGACGAAGTTGGCGGCAACGACGAAATTCTTAAATATTTAAAAGACATTGCAAAAGTGGAATATATAAATCAATACTCTACTATGCGACCGATAGTTAATGCCAATTTTGGCGACGTGCACGAAACAGCAGACGCAAACCAAATTATGACAGTGCTGGAAGCCGCAGTTGCAGGGGCATATAACTCGGCATTGGTAAGGGGGTAAAAATTTTGGAGATTAACATTTGGCTTGAATACAGAAACGACCAAAAAATAATGCTGCCCGTTAACCCGAGTGAACTAACCGTAACACGAGAAGGCAGAAACGACACGGTTGATATAGTAGCAATGGGCGAAACTAACCTGCTTAAAACACCAAGCCTTAAAGAAATTGAGTTTGAAAGTTTTATTCCCGTGCAAAACAGCGGCGGCAGCGGCGGCAGAGGCGGCTATGTAGAAGAAAAAGCAACTGTTTATACCCCCAAATTTTACATAGACTTTTTTGAGGCAGTGCAAAACCAAAAAGAGACGCTGCGGTTGGTAATAACAGGGTTAGATATCAATTTGGAAGTAGCATTAGAGTCGTTTGAGTATTCGTGGGAAGCCCCCGATGAGGATATGCACTATTCTTTAAGTTTTAAAGAGTACCGTCAGAATGATATCAAAACTGAAGTAATAAAACAACTAACTACCGCAATAAATTCAAATAACGCAACAAAAACTGCAACGTCGTCCCAAAACACAACCACACGGCAAAACACGCCAAAAAAACTATGCGTTGGTTCAAAAGTTAAAGTTAACGGGCAACTGCACCGAGACAGCTATGGCGGCGGACCCGGCTATGTAGAAAAAAACGAAACCCGCAAAGTGAGTATTTTAGCCGATGAATCACGCCCACGCCCTGTGCACGTTACAACGCTTGACGGCGGTGCAAGAGGCTGGGTAAAGCGGTCTGAGTGCGAGGTTATTTAATGAAAGACGTACAAATAACAGTTGCCGACAGCCAGAGTAACAAGCAGTTTAAGCTAAACGAAGTTTTAACCGAGATTAGCTGGAGCTACCAACTGGGCGACCAGCCCGGCAAACTTACTTTTAGTTTTATAGAAAACGGCACAGATTTTTTTTATGAGGGCAGCAATGTTGTTTTAAATGTTGATGGCAAAAAGATATTTGATGGATATCTTTTTGAACGCAACAGAACACAGCAAGACGAAATGAGCTGCGTTGTTTATGACCGTTTGCGGTACCTTAATAATAAAGATACTTTTGTTTTTAACAACCATTCGCCTAACGATATTTTTAAAACTATTTGCAGCCAGCAGCAATTGCCCTATCGCATTGTTAACGGCAGCACATATAAAATTCCGCCCACAGTTTGCGACAACAAAACGCTGTACTCAATGCTAACCGACGCCTTAGAGACGTCTTTTATAGCAACAAAGCAATATATAATTTGCCGAGATAATTGCGGCACGCTGGAGCTTGTTGACGTTGCAAATTTAAGAGTTCCGTTGCTTATTGGCGATAGTTCGCTGCTTACGGGGTTTGATTTTAAAAGCACAATAGACAGCGACGTTTATAACTATATTAAATTAGTGCAAGAAAACGAAAATACAGGCAACCGAGAAGTATATGTTACCCTAGACACCACCAATATGGCAAAGTGGGGGCGGTTGCAATATTTTGAAAAAGTAGACAAAAACGCAAACGCCACACAAATAAAGCAACAAGCCAACGACTTGTTGCGGCTCTATAACCGCAAGGGCAAAACACTAAAACTTAACGCAATGGGCGATGCCCGTGTTAGAGAAGGCTGCGGCGTAGCTTTGGGGATAGAAAAACTCAAAAACGAAAATATCCCCCATATGCAGTTTGCACTTGTGTCGGCAGTAACTCACAATATATCAAAAGAAGACCATACAATGGACTTGACAATGGAGGTTGTTTAACGTGCCGGGTGAACTATTGGTTGACATTATTAATAAAGCCGCACAAAACGGTATTCCGCAAAGCAACCGCACCGATTTGCTTTTTGGCAGGGTTACCAAAACTAACCCGCTAAACATAACGGTTCAAAACGAAAAAGAGTACGTTTTAACCGAGCAATTTTTGCTTTTGTCGCCTTGGTGCAAAGAGCAGACTATTACAATTTCCAACAAATCACACAAGCACACTATCCCGGCTAATTCTCTGTCGCATACGCATACGGTTGATGTTGCCGGCACATCGCACAGCCACACAATACAATATTACAGCAATGCCTCTCACCGACACCGATTATCTGAAAACCCCGAGGTATGGACGCCCGGCGGGATAGACGACGTGATTTATATGCCCCAGTCGACAGGAGATACAACCCCAAACGGCAGCACCGCTACTACTGACACCAGTTTGACATCATTAGTAAGCACAAACAATGCAACTGCGGGGGTTAATTTGTCGGCGAGCTTAGGCGGAGAAGACCTTGCCGTTAACGGGAACACAATAACCCTAAACCCGGGTTTGGCGACCGGCGACAAAGTGCTTATGCTGCGTTATGCAAACGGGCAAAAATTTTATGTGCTGCACAAAGTTTAAAAGGAGATTACACAACAATGGCTTTATTACCTATTTTGCCTTTTGCACCCCCAATAGCGGGCGAGCAAAATAATATTGCCCAACCCTCATATACATACAGGCTAAATTTGCAAACCAACCGTTTGCACGGGAACATTGACAATTTAGAAGCTGCAACTCAGGCTATAGAAAAAATATTTTTAACCGAGCGTTTTGCATACGTAATCTACCCCCAAGAGTATGGGGTAGAGTTAGAAAGCTTAATTGGGCAAGATAACGAGTTTGTAAAACTTGTTTTGCAGTCGAGAATTTTAGAGGCTATTCGTGAGGACGACCGAGTAGTTGATATTTTAAAATTTGAAATCACTCAAAAAGATAAAGAAACACTGCTTGCAAATATTCAAATATCAACTATTTTTGGAGAAATAGAACTATTACGGGAGGTTAACATTTAAATGGAACGCACAGACTTGCAGCAATATACATACGAAAACATATTAACAGAAGCTCTTGCCCGTGTGCCGGAAACGGTAGACAAACGGGTGGGCAGCATTATTTTTGACGCCTTAGCTCCGGCGTGTTACGAGCTTGCAATTTTTTATCAGAACCTATATAACCTCACGCTGGAAACTTATGTAGAAACAGCAAGCGGGGCGTGGTTAGACAGCCGTGCAGCCGAACAAGGTTTAACCCGGCATCCGGCAGAGGCGGCTGTTGTAAAAGGCGTTTTTACATTTACAAATCAAGCAGGCAATCCAAGTCCGTATACAAATATTCCTATAGGTTCAAGGTTTTCTACGCTTTCTACCTCCGCCCCGCTTATTTATAAAGTTACGGCAAAATATTTTAACAACGGTTTAGAAGAGCCGGGCAGCTATGAATTAGAGTGCGAAACACCGGGGCTTGCCGGCGGAGAATTTACGGGCGGTATTTTGCCGCTTGATTATCTGCCGAATTTAGCAACAGCAAATATTATCGAACCAATAACCCTTGGGCAAGAAACCGAAACCGACGACGACTTAAAAGAGAGGTATATGCTAAAAGTTAACGAAAAGCCGTTTGCGGGCAATGTTGCAGCCTATAGGCAAATGCGTTTCGAAATACCAAAAATCGGCGATATGCAGGTTTATCCTGTTTGGAACGACGGCGGCACAGTAAAGCTCAGTATTGTAGGCACAGACAATCTGCCTGTAACAGACGAAATTTTAAACGAGGTTCAAACAAAAATCGACCCCGAGTTTTATAGTGCGGCGGAAGTTGAAGACGGCAATTCTACCCAAGGCTTAGGGTTGGGGCTTGCCCCGATAGACCACCGTGTAACCGTTGTAACACCAACAGCGGTTGCAATAAATATTACAGCAAATGTTAATTATGCACCCGGCTATACCGAAGCAATTGTGAGACCTAACGCACAAGCAGCCATAGAGGAATATTTTAAAGAGGTACGCCAAAACTGGGCAAAACCGAACGGTTTAAACAATTATTCCTGCACTGTTTATTACTCACGAATTATTGCGGCACTGCTTAGCGTGGAAGGTATTGAAAGTGTTGACACTGTAAAATTCAACTACCACAACGGCGTGGAAGAAACAGAGATAAAAAACAATAATTTAGTATTAATAGAGAATAAAGATACTCAGCAAATTCCTGTGTTTAAAGACGAGGACGAAAACTACCTTTTAACATTGAACAATAGTGCACAAACGCAGCAAACCTCCCAAAACAACGGAGGTGGTTCTTAATGCCGCTATTGTCTAACTCAGCGTCGGGCACGGCTAACCTGCCGCCCGGCAATTTTGTTAATTTGCCGTCGAACATTCCGCCTTATTTAGAGTACGAAACCGAGTCCGGCACAACGTCCGGCACAACGTCGGGCACAACGTCCGGCACCGAGTCCGACACAACGTCGGGCACAGAGTCGGGCACAACGTCGGGCACGGCTAACCTGCCGCCCGAAAAAGACACTCTGCTAAAATATTTGCCCGATTTTTACAAGCCCGTTTTAGAAACACAAGAGCTTGCAAAAACCGAGGACGAAATGTTTAAAGAGGCGGTTAGCCACTTTTTGGCGTTGCGGGCTAACCAGTATATTCCTACCGCCGACGAAGAGGGCATAAAACGAATAGAAAAGCTGCTTAATATTAAAGCCAACCCCGACCCTGCGGTAGAGTCGCTTAAATTTAGAAAAGAGCGACTTATTAACAGGTTATCGCTGCACCCGATGTTTACAACCCCGTTTTTAAGGCAAAGGTTTAACACTCTGCTGGGTTCTCACAATTGGGGCATAGAGGTTGACTATAAAAATCGAATATTAAACCTAAGCTTTGCCGCAACAGATGTTTGCTGGACACAAGAAATTCTTGCCACAGTTTTAACAACCATACCGGCAAATATGAGGTTTACCCAGTCGCCGCAAATATCCAACGCAATACAAATCGACGATACGTTAAGCAACTACAGGTATATTTCGTGGCTTTACTATTTAGGCAGTTGGCAATTGGGCAACACCACCCCGTTTGCCTATTTGCAAAGCACCGCCAACGGGTTTAACTACAGGCTTAACGGGCAATGGCTTTTAGGGGCAGAACCCTTTTTAACTTTACAAGAAAACGATGAAGGAGAACTTATAACAATGTCCAACGCAAGCTCAATTACAGGCAATTTGTTAGGGGCAACCGCCGCTTTTTGTGCCAAAGATATCAAAAAGGTGCTAATTAATGGTCATTATGCTATCGAAGAGGTTAGCACAAATAGCGTGCAAGAGGCAGACGGCGGCAGCATTTGCACCGTAAGCTATAACGTACCCATAGAGGCAACCCAAACAGAGGAAGACCAAAACGCAATAACACAAATTGAATTACTCGACAAAAACAATGCAGTACTAACCACCGCCGAGGTTTTTGTTGATAATACATACGGTGTTTTAATGCAGCATAAAATAAAATTTGCAGAAAAAAAAGAAATTTTGGAGGAAACTTAAAATGGCAGCATTCACAAACTTGCCGGCAGATTTGCCGGAAAACTGGACAGCGAATCAAATCATATCACCAAACGGCACAGAAGCCGGGCTAAGTGAACAACACGGCTACAACTATCAGTCTAAGCAAATTAACAACACGCAAAAAGCGGTTAATGCTCTTGTAAAAGAGACCGCACAAAAAACCCCCTCAGCCGGGCGAAAACTATATCTAAAAGTGCGTGCTACCGATTGGACTGCACCCACGTGCTTGTTTGGCACTTTGGCAGAAGAAGGGCAACAAGATGAAGAATTTCATTATGGTCCGCCTTATAATACAGGTTGGACGCTAAAAGGGCAAGGTTTTTTTGCCGGATATAACCCGGAAGGCTTTTTGCCGGGAACTTATTTGGAAGATGAAGATTTGTGGGTTTGGGATATTCCGAAAAATGCCGAAGTATTTTTCTTCAGACAATTTCAAGCGTCCACGAGATTTAACTCTGACAGCTTGGTGTTGCCGATTTATCCCGCTGATGTTTGCAATAACATAATGATTAAACAGAATACTAATGGTTCTTTTGGCAATGTTTTTGATTATGACACCAAAACCCAAAAAATAATCTTCCAAGCCCCCGCCGGGGAACAAATCCAAACCTACACAGCAACTTACGGCAGCTATACCGGTGCCCCCGACAATAAGGTTACTGTTAATATGACACCTTTAGGGTTTATATCGATTGACAACTCAATTTCGCAAGACCGTCGTATGCACTATTATGTGGATATTCCCGAATTTGACGACCAAGGGCGTACAATCGATGACGTTATTATAGAATGTGATGCAACATCATATTCCAGCGGATATATTCAGGTAAGCCGTAGTTTACAATATGCGATAAACTCGGCAGCGGCAGGGTCTGTCTATGGAATACCTGTTATCTACCCATACACCGACGAATACACCACTTATCGAATATTCACGGCAGAAAGTTCGGGTAGTTTGTTTGACGCCTTGACCGCCGAGGTTGGTAAGCTTAAATACTTGCGGTCTACCCCGACTATTAGCGATAGCACAAATGCAAGTTTTAACAATCGTGAAATTGCAAGCTTTTTACAAGGAAAATCCGGTGCAGTAACACTGCCGATTTATATAAAAGAAGAGTTCTTTTTACAAATCAACAATTTGGGTCATCAAACAAATATAATTGAAAGTGGAGCTTTCCCGGGCTTTTTTACCAATGCAGATGGAAATTTGGTGGAAACTGATGCGTTGTTTGTTCCCATATTAACCAATGAAAATTATATGGCATTTCCCGAATACCTTAGAACTGCACACGTTCACGGACGCTATGAAGCAGGCTTTTGGAAGATAGAAGTAAGCACCGAGGGTGTAGAAACTCATCAACATAGCCAAGCACTAATAAGTTGTATTGGTCCGACATTTATAGGCTATTTATATTACCCGCACCCACTCAGAAATATAGGCTTTGCCGGACACACAGAAGGATTTACTTACAGGCTTTACGGCAGATAACATAAGGAGGGCAGACAATGCCGGCAACATTAATTAAAGAGATAAAAATTGCGTTTGGCGACTGCACAACCCCTGCACTAATTGCAAAAGCAGGGGTCGCCTACGACCACTTAAGCATCAAGCTTGTCGGCACTTTGCCCGCCGACTGGCAAAGCGAGGCGTACACATATTTTTATGCGTTCGATTTGCCCGATTGCAAAAGCAAGTTGACAAAACCGCTGCAATTAGACAGCAGCGGGCAACTTGTTTTTTTTATGCCGCAAGAGCTTATGCAATGCGGCGAAGTTAGGGTTAGCGTTAAAATTTATGCTCAAACCGAGGACGGATTGCAGCCAATAAAAACGTCTGCCCCCGCAAAACTGCAAATTATGCAGGGGTCTTGCCCAACACAGCAGGTTGACGATTACGATGTTGACTTGCTGGACGATTATTTGCGTGAGCTTGGGCAGCAGGGCAGCAGTTTGGCACACGAGCTTGCCGCCGAAGCAGAAGCCCGCACGGCAGCCGACACCATTTTGCAATCAGATATCACTTTGACAGCACAGAATATTACCGCCGAAGCCACCACCAGAGCAGCAGCCGATGAGGCGTTGCAGTTGGCGATAGAGGCAATCCAAACCAATGGTAGTATTGCCGCCGAAGCAGAAGCCCGCACGGCAGCCGACACCACTTTGCAATCAGATATCACTTTGACTGCACAGAACCTTACCGCCGAGGCAGCCACCAGAGCAGCAGCCGATGAGGCGTTGCAGTTGGCGATAGAGGCGAACCAAACCGCCGTAGCTAAAGAAGTTACCGACCGCACGGCAGCCGACACCACTTTGCAATCAGATATCACTTTGACAGCACAGAATATTACAGCCGAAGCAGCCACCCGAGCAGCAGCCGATGAGGCGTTGCAGGGTGATATAGATAATTTATCCTTCAGCAAAACCCTCACCGACATAGTAGAAACCTACGCCGATATGCAAAACTGGAACGTGCCGGTAGACCAGTGGGGGAACCTAAACCACCGAACCGTGCCGGTGCAGGGCGACGTGCTTAAGGTT
>JAISII010000106.1 GCA_031262125.1 Oscillospiraceae bacterium
AATAAAACCAACCCCTCTCGTTTTGCCGTTTTTGGCAGCGTGAGGGGTTGGGTTTATTGTGGAGAGAACTCATTCAACCTACTTGTGCAAATTGCACAAAAACTTAGTTAAAATTTGTACACTATTACGGGTTGTGTTTTTAACTTTTAAGTTATATAATTTAAATAGGAAGATAATTCCACTAACTAAAATCAGAAAGAAGGTCTTACAAATGAAAAATACATACAAAAAAACAATAGCCATAATTTTGGCAATGATTGTTTTGGCGGCGGCAATGCCGATTTTTACGGCGAGTGCTGCACCAAACACAATGGAGTACCCCGTGCCGAGTTATGTAGAAAACCCCAGTGAAGTGATTTTTGAAATTGACAACTTGCACTATGCAAAAATAGGCGATGTAAATTTTGACGGCAAGGTTACGATAGAAGATGCCACCCTAATGCAAAAATACCTTGCAAAGATGATTGAGTTTGACGCTTATCAATTGTGTGCTGCAAACATTTTAAAAACGAGAGAAGGTGTAAGCGTTGGGGCTGTAACGGCTCTGCAAAAGCACCTTGCACAAATTGACAATGAGGGGTTTATTGGGGAGTTAGTTGAGCTGCCATGGGGGTATAATCTTTTTTTGAAAGAAGTCGCTGAAACTATGGAAAATACGGGTATTGTAGGCTATGCCGATGACTGTATTATTGTAACAATGAAGCATTCGGTTAGCGAACCGAATAAACCATGGACTGTTGAGGATTTCCCTGAAATTGCAACTCAAATTGAAAGCATTAGGGATTTGGATTATTTTGAAGATTTCAAGGGAAAAGATTATTATGAATATGTTCGTTGGGATATATTTACTCAACAACTAAAGATAACATTAAAAGAAAAAGGCAAAGACAAAGTTTTAGAGGCTATAGAAAAGCTAAACGGCAGAGTATCATACGATGTAAAAAATGCTTTTCCCAATTATAAATTGATAGCATATCCGGATTGATAAAACAAAAAATATGATTTTTAGGAGGAAGTTAAAAATGTTAAAGAAGTTTATGGCAATATTATTAATAATAGTTTTACTTGGTTTTCCACTATCGGCAAATGCGGTTGTTGTAACAGCTCCTACGCTGGGTGCGATGGGAGAGGTATTGCTTTGATAATAAACCCCTTCAACCTACTTGTGCAAAATGCACAAAAAATTAGTTAAAATTTGTACACCATAGCGGCTTGTAAATCTAACATTATAGTTATATAATTTAAATAGGAAGATAATTCCACACACTAAAATCAGAAAGAAGGTTTTTACAAATGAAAAATACATACAAAAAAACAATAGCCATAATTTTAGCAATGGTTGTTTTTGCGGCGGCAATGCCGGTTTTTACGGCGAGTGCTGATGATACCGACCCAACCGACAGCTATTACCTGTACGGCGATGCGAATTTGGACGGCGAAGTTACAATTGATGATGTAACGTATATACAAAAGTATCTTGCAAAAATCCGGTCGGGCGGCTTTAGGTTTGATTCTTTTAATAAAATCGTTTCGGATGTTGACCGAGACGAAAAGGTATCAATTTCAGATGTAACTGAAATTCAAAAATATCTTGCAAATATAGACACAGGGGATGCCAAAGTGAATGTGCCTGCGGTAAATGATAATTATAAAAAGCTGAGTGATGAGAAGCATGCAGAAATTGAAGCGGCATATTTTGATTACAGAAATAACACCAGCGGATATTTTAATATGCTTAAGTATTATGGTT
Organism: Oscillospiraceae bacterium; assembly: GCA_031262125.1. Classification (GTDB taxonomy): domain Bacteria; phylum Bacillota; class Clostridia; order Oscillospirales; family Acutalibacteraceae; genus JAISII01. The sequence continues at coordinate 1,751 of JAISII010000106.1, forward strand.
GCTTTGGAGGGGCAGAAATTTTTGTTCCTTATATGTCCGATGAACCTGATCCGGAGTATTTTCAAATATTAGAGATGGTGTTAGAGTTTGAATTGGGTGATTATTATTTTTGGCATGGCAGCGTTTCATATCATCCTTATGCTTATAAAGATGGAGAAGTTCTGAAAATAGAAGATGCTTATACTGCCGAGTGGTTTAGCGATGAAGACGTGAGGAAATTTTATAATAGTTTTTATAACATATTATAATCAGTTATATTAAGGAAGGAAAAACAAAACAATGAAAAGGACTTTATCAATTTTATTAATTGTAATGCTGGTTGTTACCTCGTTTGCAAGCTTAACTGTTTTTGCAGATGAAACGCAAGTGAATCCAACGCCGACTAATGTAGTTGATACCGATGACGTCAGCATAGGTTACACCCCTACTATTGATGACAATTTTGAAGATAACAAAATTATGGTTATTCTGTATAAGGCTTATAGCGAGCTTAACAGAGAGTTTACCGAAGATTATTTCAGCGAAATTGAATTAGTTAGTATAGTAGATACTTTCCGAATTGAAAATGACCCGGAGAATAACCCGCTGGTAGATAGAGAAAACTTTAACCAAGTGTTAGAGTTGACTTTGCCTATCCACAGTAAAGCAAATGTGCTTGAAAAATGTGCTATTCTAAAACAACGTGAAGATGTTTTAAATGCAGAGCCAAAGTATATTTATGAAGATGTAACTGAGAGCATCCCAAACGATGCCTATTATGATGACCAATGGGGTTTTGCATCTGACAAATGCAAAGTTGAAGATGCTTGGGATGTTGAGGGTGTGGGAGAAAACTCTGTTACCGTTGGCGTGAGAGAGGGTGGTAAAATTGCAAATCATCCCGATTTGGGTGCTAACCTTGTTTCGGAACAGGTTAATGTTCAAGCTAATGGAACGGTAAGGGAATCAAATAGTTCGGTGTCAGATCATAAAACTTTTTGTGCAGGCATAATAGCAGCAGTTCCTGATAATAACATAGGAATTGCAGGGGTTGCCAATAGTCCTGAACATCCAAATACTGTAAAGGTAAAAGGCATAGAAGGTGTTTTTACACGAGTATTTCAGTATGCAGCGAACATAGGGGTTTCTATTATTAGTATTAGTACTTTTGAAGGTGGGTATGACGAAAATGGTGTCGCAGTTTACTTTCCACCTAATGATGCGTATCGTCAAAGTATTGATTCATATAATGGTTTAGTAGTTTGTTCTGCAGGTAATCAGAATAGAGATAATGACAATGGTGAAGATGGTGGGTACCAGCATTTTCCATCATCATATGAATGTGATAATATTATCGCAGTTGCAGCAACAAATAACACAGGCACTGATTTAGCCGGTTTTTCAAATTATGGGCATACCTCTGTAGATATTGCGGCACCGGGTTCAAGTATTGTTTCTACGGGTTACGCTGTAATTAATAATGAACCATCTTTCACTTATGGCACTGCAAATGGTACTTCTGCCGCCGCCCCGTTTGTCGCCGGAGTAGCAGCACTTATAAAAAGTAAATACCCTGATATGACACCCGAAGCCATAAAAGCAAGAATACTTAATTTTGACACAAATTTAGCAACACTAAATGATAAAGTTGTGAGCGAAGGTATGGTTGATGCAGAGAATGCTGTTGAAGACCACCCAATAACCGTACAGTACAACGCAAACGGCGGCAGCGGCACAGTTGCGAACACTGTTGTTGACTATGGAATGCCTATAGCGTTAAGCGAAGATGCTTTTACAAAAGACGGTTATTACATTAACGGCTGGCAAGTGCAGGACGAAGACGGCAAATGGCTGTACCCCAGCGGTTGGTACACAGCAGGCTTGCAACCAACGGGCGAAGAAAAAACTATTGTGGAAAACAACTCGGAGGCGGTTGTAATACCCACTGCCCAAGCGGCAACACTAACATTTTATGCAAATTGGGTTTTCCGTCCGTTCCAAATGTCGCCAAACGAAGATATAACTGACGGAGACTATTACATAAAAAATGTACGCAGCGGCAAATATTTAGAAGTTCCTAACTCTGCTACAACAAATAATACACAGTTAAAACAACAAGCTTTTACCGGCAACTTAAACCAGCAGTGGCAAATTAAAGGGTACTCGGGTGGTTTTGTTACATTAAATCCGGTGCATTGGCTATACTCATCTGTAGTTGTGAGCGGAGGTGGGCAAGTTAACCAGACACCGGCAGTTGTTTCTGCCTCGGACGACGACAACGACAGGTTTAAATTTTATCCGATTCCAAGTAGTGGAGAGCAAAAATACGTTATAGCAACAGGAACCACTAATTACGAAAAAACACTGGTTGTTCAAGATGCTTCGCTTGCTGATGGTGCAAATGTATTTCAATACGATTATGAAAATCCTAACACCGATAACGATGAATGGGTTTTGGAACGTGTTCAAAGAATTTCTGCCGGACGTTATCGAATAAAAAACTATAATAGTAATAAATATCTTGGTTTAGAAGACGGAAGCACAGAGGAAGCAACCCGAGTTGTTCAGCAGGAGTATACGGGCGACGATTCACAGGTGTGGAACATTTCAAGCGGAGGCGGTACAATTAGACCGGTTCTAAACAGTAACATAAGATTTGCAACTATTGACTATTATGATGGGAACGATATTTCTATAGGTCTTTTTGAGCAATCGTGGAATTCTATTTGGAGAATTTATGCTAATGATGCAGCCGGAACAACTTACAGGATTATGGCAATGGATTACCATTATACTGCTTATGGTATTGAAATGCTTAATTCATCAACAGCGAACGGCACACCGGCAGTATTAAGAACTTTTAATAATACAGATAATGCTTATTGGGTTTTAGAACCGGTGGTAGACTACACCCTGCAATACAACCCCGGTGCAGCGGCAGAAGTAGTTGATGATGAAGATGAAATTGAACCGCAAGAAGCGAGTTACGGCACGCCGACCGACATTACAGGTGAACAATATGTTCTGCCATATTATGTGTTTGCAGGGTGGACGGCACAGCGGGAGTCGGATGATAAGTACTATTATGTAGATACCGAAAGCACCGCAGGCGGTTGGTATACCGAAGACGCTCAACCGGCAGGTTACATAAAGAAAGTTTTCCTCAAAAACGAAACGGTTGAAAACCTTACTTTGGTTGACGGCGACACAATAAACTTTACGGCACAGTATTTGCCCGGCATAATGGGCGATGCCAATTTAGATTTTGACCTGTCTGTTTCGGATGCAACTGAGATACAAATGCACCTTGCATATATGCTTCAAATTAGCGAAGAAGGAATGTATTTAGCCGATGTTAACTTTAACGGTAGAATTGATATTGATGATGCAACTACTATACAAAAGATACTTTCCGGAATGATAGCAGGCATAGATAACCCTGCACTATAAATAAAAAGCAAAGTAAAACCTTCTTTAAATAAACCCAACCCCTCTCGTTTTGCCGTTTTTGGCAGCGGGAGGGGTTGGGTTTTTGCAGAGATAATTGCATTTTTGGCGGGGAATCTTCTGTAGCAAGGGCAAACTTAGTGCCCTGCAAACTGACGGTTAACCCAAATTTTGCGAACGGCTGAAATCTTGGCAGTCCACAGCCTCGCTGTGCGTGGGTTCTTGCTCGTGCGTGCCTATGGTAACCGAGTTAAGACTGCAATAGTTTTGTGTGCCGCAGTGGTATTTGCAGCAATCTACGCTGCAGCGAATAGAAGGGTTAGAGGGCTTTTGATTATTGTAATTATCCATTTTGTGTAACCACCTTATTAAAATAATTTTACTTTTGCAAATTTAGTATTTTCGCATAAAAATAAATTATTCTTCACCAAACAAATTTCCGGTAATAATATATAATAATTGCGGTATGTGCCAAGAGCAAAATTTTACATAATTAGCGGCACGTGCGTAAAAATTATTTTTTGGCAGGTGAACTATAAAATGTTGTCTTTGTATATTTCTTTAGTCTTGCTGATTGTGCTGGCAATAATTGGGCTTTCTGAGCTTTTGCTTAAGCTGCAATCAGCAATAACTGCAAACGAAAATGCCCCGCAAAGCTTGCTTGTTGTGCCAATTTGCGGCACAAAAGAAAACATAGAGCAAATACTACGCCACACGGTTGCACAGTACCAAAGTGCGTTTGCAAAAAAACAACGCCCACGCATAATTTGCGTAAATTGCGGTGCCGATGCTGACACATTGCGGGTGATTGAACGGTTTTGTTTGCAGTCGTCGCAAATCGAGCTGATTGATAAATCTCAGCTAAGCAGCCTTTTAAGCACTGCGTAAAAACGTAAAAGTTATGTTTATTTTTACATAGCCGACAGCAAACCCCTCCGAGGATTTTAATTTCTCAGAGGGGTTATTGTTTGTTTGCAAACTGAAATAAGCGACGCAATATTCGGCTCTTATTTCAAAAATTAAGCAAAAATTGAAATAAGAAGCCAATTTTTAATTTCTTATTTCAAAAATTCTTGATAAATTGAAATAAGGAAAGAAAATTCGAGTTTTTATTTCAACTCACTCAAGCTCCATATCCATACCAAAATCGTCTTGCTCAAAGGGCTGTTCTTCGGGCGGGGTAGTTATAGGGGGTGCCATTGTTGCGGCAAACGGAGGAACAACGCCGGGGATAATTGACGGTGGGATTAGCGGAGCAATTGGGGCTGTTTGTGCAACAATTTTGTTGAAAATCGGCAGCGTTATGGTAACGGTTGTGCCTACGCCAATGCTGCTTTCTATTGCAATTTCGCCTTTGTGCAGTGCTACAATTTCGTCGGCAACGGCAAGCCCTATGCCTGCACCGTTTATCAGTTTGTTGGCTTTATAGAACTTTTCTTTAACACGGGGTAAATCCTCGGGTGCTATGCCGCAGCCCGTGTCGGAGATGCTGATGACTATATTACTGTGGGTTTCTTTAATATCAATGGCAATGCTGTCGCCTTTTTGCGAGTATTTAAGCGCATTGTCGATAATGTTTAAAAAGACCTGCCGCAGGCGGTTTTTGTCGCCGTAAATGGTAGAGTCAATGCTTGTAGACGGCTCGTAGTAAATAACCTTACCCTCGGTAAAGGCACGCTCTTTCATCATATAAACAGTGTCGTCCAGCTCGGGCACTACATTAAACTCGGCGGCGTTAAGCACAAGCTTGCTGTTTTGCAGCCGAGAAAAATCCAAAAGCTCGTCCACCATTTCGGTAAGCCGTGCTGATTCGTGGACGATTATTTGCATACCCTTATCGAAGGTTTCGGTATCGTTTGCACCTACGGCTTGCATTGTTTCTGCCCAACCCCGTATGGCGGTCAGCGGCGTTTTGATTTCGTGAGATACACGAGAGATAAAGTCGTTTTTAAGCTGTTCGTTGTTTTTTAAGTCTTGTGCCATATTATTTATCGAGTCGCAAAGGCTGCCGATTTCGTCGTCGTACATTTTGGTTATGTCGGAGGAAAAATCGCCCACTGCCATTTTGTTTGCAACGTCGCTAATCTCTTTAACAGGCTTTACAATCGAGCGAATAAAATATGCACCCGAAAAATAAACAAGGCAAAAGATAACCAGCCACACAAATACAAAAAGCCCAACAAACAAGGTTACACGGGCGTTTGTACGTTCCATAGATGTAACAAACCTAATGCCGCCAAAAACCGTGCCGTCGGTACCGTGAATAATTTTAGTGAGTGCCTTTACGTCTTCGCCTGAGGTTTGCGTAAGGTTTTGCATAGAGTAGCCGGAAGTCGAATTTTTTGCTTGGGTAAAATCGGGGGGGACTTCTTTTGAGTTGTTTGGGAACCCGGTTGAGTTTGCAACAACCGTGCCTTCGCCGTTTAGAATTTGGACTTCGATTTTATCTTTATCGGGGAAGTTTTCAATAAATTCTCTTGCTTGCAGATAAAAGCTCTCGGTGTCGGTTGCTTTATAATCCACAAAAACATCCGTAAGCCAAGAGATGCTTTTTTCCAGCACGTTTGAAACATTGTTGGTGTAGAAAAAATGTACCAAAATAGACAAGAAAATTACAGCCGCAGCCGTAACAGCAGCTATAATTAACAGCGTGTTTTTTGCCCATCTTTTGGTAATACCCTGCATAACATTCATAAGCTTAATCCCGTTTTTCCCATTTGTAACCCATACCCCAAACGGTAAGCAGGTTTTTTGGCGAGGACGGGTCTTCCTCTACTTTTATTCGCAAGCGGCGGATGTTTACATCGACAATTTTTTCTTCTCCGCTGTAGGTTTCGCCCCAGACTTTTTGCAAAATTCTTGAGCGTTCAAAAGCTATGCCGGGGTTTTGGAAGAAAAATTCCAAAAGCTGAAATTCAGTTTGGGTCAGCTCAATTCGCCTGCCGTTCCAGTTTAGCTCGTGGTTAATAAGGTTAAGCGTAAAATCGCCGCTGGTTAAGCTTTCTTTAACCATTGCCTCGGTGCTACTGTTAGAGATTGCTACACGGCGACCCAAAGCATCTAAGCGTGCTATAAGCTCGCTGGGGCTGAATGGTTTTGCTATGTAGTCGTCGGCACCAAGCGTAAGCCCGGTAACCTTGTCAACCTCTTGAGATTTAGCCGACAGCATAATTATGCCGATTGATTTATTGCGGGCACGGATTTCTTTGCAAACCTCAAACCCGTCAATGCCCGGCAGCATCACGTCTAAAAGGGCAATATCTATTTTGCCTCCCTCTTCGTCATATTTCCGCAAGGCTTCTTCGCCCGAATCTGATTCGATAACATAAAACCCGTTACGCCGCAAATTTATTACAATAAAATCACGGATAGCTGTTTCGTCCTCGCAAACAAGTACCTTTTTTTCCATTTTTGTATTTCTCCTATGTAAAGTTTTCTGCTTCTGCATTTTTATTTATTATCTAAAAACATTCCCGACAAATCGGCTTCGGTAACCGCAAGCGGGCTTTTTGTGTCGGGCAAAGAATACCCAATAATGCACGAGTTGTTTTTTGCAAGCTGCAAATAGCCGTCGGCGGCGGTGGTTGCCCACTCTTGTGGGGCAAAGGTGCGTATTTTTAAAAGCAGCTTGCCGCTCGGCGTGGTTTGCAAACCTGCGGGTGTGGTAGCGGCAGGTTGGTTTGCAGTTGTGTTAGCATTACCTCTTTGTGCAGTGCTCCATTCATAAAACAACAGCGTATTCTCGTTTGAGTTAATTCGCATGGTAACATTTTGAGCGTTCCACTTGGCGGGGAGATTTAGAAAATATGCCCCAGTGGCATCGGCAACGCCGCTTAAAACGGGGGTTAGCTGGTCGGTGTTAATATCATAATTGCAATAGGCGGTTAAAAACCCTACTTTGGTTTTGTCCTCGTTTTCGGCAAAACCAAAGGTGGTGCAAACGGGTATTTCATAGCTGCCGTTGCCGTCAGTATCCATAGAAAATATGGGGTTAGAACGCAGCGTTGTGTTGTTGGTTGCAAGCGTGTTTTTAAACGTGTTTTCGTCATAATCAAAATACAAAACTTGTGTTATATAGCTGCCGTCGGAAGTTTTTGCATCGGCGATAATTCCCTTTGTATTTGTGCCAAGTTCGCAGCATAAAATTTGTTCAAACGTGGCAATGCCGCTTTGCAAGGGCGTTTGGGCAAGCACACCCAGCGAACTTGTATCGCTCCGCCACGAGATAAGCCTTGCATAGCCCTCGCCTGTAGCAGAAACCGACAAAGTGATAATATCGCTGTGCTTTTCGCCCGTAAATGCTGCAACTTCAAAGTTTTTAATATTGTCTGTATTGGGCAGGGTGAACTCGGTTGTGCCGTTGGCGGTAAAGCCATAAACAGCAAGCTTGCTTATGCTTTGGGGCAATGCACCATAGCCTGCAATAATCTCGGCTGTACCGTCGCCGTTAATGTCGGCAAACAGCACACGGTTAAGCTCGGTTGCGGTTGCGGTAAAAACTCCGGCTTTTTGCCAGTTGCTGTCTTTTTGCTCTATAATTAAAACATTAACCGCTGCGGCAGCAGGGTCGTTTGGGCTGTAGAAACAAACGGCTTCGCTCTGCCCGTCGTTGTTCATATCTTTAAAAATTATTGCTGTTTTATATTCACCGCTTTGGGGAAACTTTAATATGTAATTGCCGCCTGTAACATCGTCAATAACCGCTTGCACGGCGGAATGCTCGGCATCGGCTTTTGGGGCGTGTATAAGCTCGCCGTTTTGGAAGTCTAAATCAATGCATCCGCTTAAAAAAACGGTTAGGGCAAGCACAACGCACAGCAAAAAAGCTGCTTTAATCTTCGGCAAGTTTACACCTCGCTTTTGTTTTAAATTTGCGTTAGTTTTCAGAGTTTTTTGGGCGGCACAAAAACCGCCTTTTTTATTTTAATACCTTGTTGCGAGAACATTTGTTCGTGCTCGGTCATAATGTTTTCAACCTCGGGCAGAGAATGTAAATCCTGTGTTAAAAAAAGTGTTTTATATCCGCTTTGTTCAAAATACTCCAAGCTCTCGGCAAACAAGTCATCATCGTCGGTTTTAAAATGTATTTCGCCCGTCGGCGACAAAAATTTTGCATACATATCAAGCTTTTTGGGGTAGGTAAGGCGGCGTTTTTTGTGCTTTTCTTTTGGCCAAGGGTTGCAAAAATTTATATAAAGCCGCTGCACTTCATCCGGCGGGGCAATAATCTCATAAATTTGCTCGACATTTTTGCAGGCAAGGCGTAAGTTTTGCGGCGGGGTTTGCACGCCCATGGCTGCATACAATTGTTCAATATTGCGTCGCCCGACGCCCAGCATATCGGGTTTTATATCTATCGCTAAAAAGTTAACATCGGGGTTATGCAACGCAAGCTGTGCAATAAAGGTGCATTTGCCGCAACCAATCTCTAAATGCAATGGTTGGGGCTTAGCAAAAGCAGTCTGCCAACGCCCTTTAAAATCCTCGGGCGTTTTAATAAAATAATCGCATAGGGCAAGCTCGGGTTCTGCCCATTTTTTCTTTCTGATTCTCATTTTTTCCTCATGTTTGAAAAAATAATTAATTTTATATTTATCTCAAAGCATTAATTGCTTCTTCCATATTTTGTGCTTTAAAAACAGCCGTTCCGGCAACTAAAATATCGGCACCGGCTGCAATTGCCAACGGGGCGTTTTGGGCGTTAATTCCGCCGTCAATTTCAATAAGCAAATCGTGTCCGCCGTCTTTTGCGGCATGCTGCAAGGCTTCTATTTTTTTTAGCTGCTGCGGCATAAAGCTTTGCCCGCCAAAGCCGGGTTCAACGCTCATAACCAACACCATATCAATAAAGCTTAAATAGGGGAATACCGACTGTACAGGTGTGTTTGGCTTTATAACCAGCCCTGCGCCAATGCCCCGTGCTTTTATTGCCGAAATTGTTTTCATCACGGGCGATTTTGCCTCGATGTGAAAAGTGATTATATCCGCTCCTGCGTCTGCAAAATCGTTAACATATTTTAGTGGGTCATCAATCATCAAATGCACGTCAAAAGGCAGCTTTGTGTGGGGTCGCATTGCGGCAACCACAGGTGCACCAAAGGTTATGTTCGGCACAAAATGCCCGTCCATAACGTCCAAATGTATATAATCGGCTCCGGCGTTTGTAACCTTAACCAGCTCAGCTTGCAGGTTTGCAAAGTCGCACGAGAGCATAGATGGAGCAATTTTTGCTTGTTTAGTCATAAATACAACACTCCTTAATGCTTACTTATAAGCGGAACAATAACCGAAACCGCCGCCCAGAACAAGCTGTAAATAATAAACGCAACAGCACCAACTGCCTGAACTCCCGCAAAAAACGAGATGACCGCCGCAAGCCCAAACCCGATTATAACGCCCAAGAGCTGAATAACCACCGAAACGGCAAACATACTGTTAATGCGTACGCAAGAGGTAACGCTGTGCAGCATAGATAAAAACTTGCCGGTTGTTGCCAAATATGCCCGAGAGCTTTGCTCTTTGTGCGAGGTTGCCTCGTCGCAGGCGGTTGAAAGCCCGGGCGAGAGCACTTTTATTGTGCGGTAAAACAAACCAAAATCGTCGCCGATTTTTTCGGAGGTGATGTTGTAATCGTTTGAAGAAACAAGCAGCGAAATGCCGTTTTCTTGTGCAAAAAGCAGCTCGTTTTGAACTTTTGGCGACGGCTTTAGCGTAGTTACAAACATAGCAAGCAGCACGCCCGAGTGTGCAAAATAGGTAACAGTTTTGCCGCCCGCCTTAAATTTTTCTTCCATACTTTGTGCAGGTGGCTCTATGCCGTATTTCTGCAAAAGATTGCGGCTGCCAAGCAGTACACGTTCGCCTTGCACCCATGCAACCAAGCCCATTCGGTCTTCATACATAACGTCTTCAATTTTGGGCAGCTTGTGTTTGTTGTCGCTTAAAAAGTCCTGAAACAATGAGTCCAGCGGGCTGTCGGATTCTTTTAAAACAGCGGCGGCAACCAAAATTTTATCGTCGATTTTATATTTTACAAAGGTTTTAACACCGTCTAAGGTAACAAATTCTTTTGGGTAAATGTCTTTTGCGTTAACCATAACTGCCGATGTGTCGGCAAATTGCCGAACGGCAGGGTAGCCTGAAAGCATAGACTGTTTTTCAAGCAGTTTTTTAGAGAGTTGTTCCATTGGCAAATTGGTAGAAATAAGGTTGCTGATAGGCAC
>JAISII010000189.1 GCA_031262125.1 Oscillospiraceae bacterium
GGGAACAATAGGGCTCGAACCTATGACCCTCTGCTTGTAAGGCAGATGCTCTCCCAGCTGAGCTATGCTCCCACATAAATACGCCACAACAGCAACGGATATTATATTACAGCATTTCTCTTAAAAAGTCAATAGGTTTTTGAAAATTTTTACTTTTATTTTTTAAATTTTTTGAAGTTAGGGGGCTTTTCTGCCAGCTAAATGCTAAAGTGCGTTTTTTTGAGAGTGGTTTTCGACGGCTAAAATGTCGGTAACTGCCATTTGGCGGATTATGTTTTTAACGGTAACCTCAAGCCCTGTGTTGGGCGAATAATCGGTAGGGTAGATGAAGTCTACACGCTCTTTTTGCAGCAGCTCTTCCACCGGGGTGCGGTTTGCAGGTTCATAAACGGCAATTGCCTTGCCGCCGTAGGCTTTCATCATCTTCATACACGGCACGTCCGATAACCCGTCGCCTATGTATATCATATTGCAAAAGGGTATGCGTTTGCTGTCGTCGGGCATCGAGCGGTTAAGGTCGGTGTCGTTGCTAATCTCCAGCACGCCTTTGTTAATACGGTATACAAACTGCGTTTTGTTGGTATAGTTTACGCAAACTTTTGGCCATACGGCGTTGCCGTTTTCGTCATAGACAAATTCGCAGGCAAAAATTTTAGTGAATTTGTCGCTAAGCGGTGTGCCGTTTATAATTTCGGTCAAGCCGGAGGAAATAACATAATGCTCAACATCGGCACCAACGCTGTTGCCAAAGTTGTTAATACGGTCAAACCAAGTGTCTAAACCTTTATAAAACTGAATTTTAGCACCCATCTCTACCAATTTTTCACGTTTTAGGGGGGTGTTGCGGTTTGCACTCTCAAGCACCATTTTGTACATATATGCAAGGGTTGAGTCCATATTTTCCTGCACGCAAAGAATATTTGTCTCTTTCCAAAAATCCTCTTGCTTCATACCCAAGCTGGGCACAAAGCCATAGTTTTGCATATAATCGGCACAAAGGGTTTTGTCAAAGTCATACATCAAGGCAATAATGGGTCGTTTGTTTGTTTGTGTTAAATTATTCATTAGTTTTTATCTCGTTCTAATTTTTTTATTGTACTATTAGTTTATATCAAACCCCTTAGTTTAGCAAGGGTTTTTAGTGATTTTTTAAAAACAAACTCAAAAACCTCCGTCTAACTCCCCCAAAAACCTATTCTTTGGGGCTAAAATTACAAAATACTCGCTTGCCCTTCAGAACAAACGAGTGTTATTATTTTTGTTACGGCAAGGCTTTCAACCCATTTGTAATACGATTATACAAGTCTTCAAACGCTTTCGGATAACGGTCGTAAAAGGGTTGTATAATATCCAAAGCTTCTTGGTACTCTTTTTCAGCATCGGTATATTGGGTTAAAAAACGATGCAAGACACCCAAATTATTTAATGTATCTGCGACATTGAGCAAATAAACATCCGTGTTGGTTTGTGCCAACTTACGCCGAATATCCAAAGCTTCTTGGTACGTCTTTTCAGCATCGGCATATTGGGTTAATGTACGATGCAAAACCCCAAGATTATTTAGCGTCATTGCAACATCCGGCAAATAAGCATCCGGGTTGGTTTGTGCCAACTTTCTGTAATATTTCAGAGCTTCTTGGTACGTCTTTTCAGCATCGGTATATTGGGTTAAATTGGTATGCATATTCCCCAAATTATTCAGTATCGTGGCGACATTGGACAAATAAGTATCCGGGTTGGTTTGTGCCAATTTACGTCGAATAACCAGAGCTTCTCGGTACTCCTTTTCAGCATCGGCAGATTTGTTTAATTTGTTATGTAGATTCCCAAGATTATTTAGCGTCGTGGCAACATTGGGCAAGTTGTTATCTTTGCGAAAAGCAGAGAGTGCTTTTTTATAAAACCTCACGGCTGGTTTAAATTTATTTTGTTCTTGCAAATAATAGGCATATTTAAATAAAATGTCGGGGTGTTCGCTTGCACCAATTGCTTCTTTAAAAAATCCGTCGGCAATAATAAAGCGGTCCTTGTTGTTTACATCAATCAATACCAATTTTGCTTTTACAACAAAAGCTTCGGCAACCTCTTTTTGCTTGTCGCTCAAGCTTTGGGCTTGCTGACGCAATTTTTCCACATCCAAAGCGTCCGATGCCGCCTTATAGTCGCCTTTAGAAAAATAATCAATGGCTTTTTTGGTCAGGTCGTTGTCAAATTCTTTTTCGGCAACAATGTTTTCCATATCGGCAATTGCTGCTTTTTTATCTCGCTCGGCTTTGTTTTTTATACGGTCTAATTGGTGGTTTATTGCCAGAGCAAGTTCGTCGGGGTTATTTACCCTTACGTGGAAGTAATCACGTTCACCTGCATGCAACGACTGCAAAAAATTATGGAGGTCAACATCACCGGAGTTGCTTGGCAAGGTGTACACAACAATAACCGGCGAAGAACCTTGGCGTTGTTGTAATAATTTTCTGGCGTATTCAAATTCACCTTTTGTATATTTACCCAAGTGTTCTGTAATAATAACTGCTACAAAATCAGACTTATCAATTTCACGGTTATATGTATCTTGAGAGATGCCGTTTGTTGGGTATTGCGGGTCCGAATATTCCCAACGTTCCAATTGATATGTATAGTCGGTGTCTTCATCGATTTTTACTTTATTATTAATGGCTTCCTCAACTTTATTGCGAAGTTCAAGCGTTTCTGCACCGGATGCAATAAAAATGCGAATCTTCATTTTGTTTTCTTGTGTCATTGATTTACCACCCTTCAAAAGCAACAATCTAAAACATAGTTTTTCTTTAGGTGTAAAATGTTAATTGATTGCTTGTTTAGATTATAAACCAAACATTTACAAATGTAAACTATATTTTGCTAAAATTTAACATTTTTTGCAAATCAAACTCAAAAACCCCACATTTTTGTTGACAAATAAAGACAAAATTTGTATAAACCACCCCGTCAAGGCTTACGCCTTGCCACCCCTCCCCAGAGGGGAAAATTAGCACGTACAATATACTTTGACTTGTTTATATCAAACCCCTTAGTTTAGCAAGGGTTTTTAGTGATTTTTTAAAATATAATCAAAATATAATCAAATTAACTTAATAAAAATAAATTAGAAGTTGATGATAAGTGTTTTAAATCCCCCACCAGCCTTGACACTTTATGCTAAATGATATATTATATTAAATAATAAATAAGAATGCAGAATTC
>JAISII010000171.1 GCA_031262125.1 Oscillospiraceae bacterium
TTTTAAAACTAACAATATAATTATAAAAACAAGCGAAAGGAACCGACACTATGAACAACATTTATCAACTCTCTGTTTTTGTTGAAAACAAACCCGGTCGGGTTCATCACATAACCGAAGTTTTGGGCAAAAATAATATCGACATTCGTGCACTTTCAATTGCCGAAACTGCCGATTACGGCGTTTTGCGGCTGATTGTACGCAACCCCGAACAAGCCTCACAAATTTTAAAAAGCGAAAATATTACCGTTTTGCTAACCCCCGTTATCGCCGTTGCAATTCAAGATACCCCCGGTGCACTTGTTGCCACAATGAATGCACTTGCAAGCGAAAAAATCGGCATTGAGTATATGTACGCTTTTTTAAACCCCACGCCCGACACTGCCTATATGATTTTGCGTGTGGAGGATAACGAAAAGGCAATCTCGGCTTTAACCTCCGCAGGTGTGCGGTTGGTTGCCGAAAAAGAGTTGTACGAAATTTAGAGGCAAGAATTTTCTTTTCTCCTTCCGTCAGTGCTAACGCACTGCCACCTCCCTCTAAGAGGGAGGCTTTAAGGCACACTCAAAAAAGTCCCCCTCCGGGAGGGGGATGTCCAACACTGGCAAAGCGAGTGTTGGACAGGGGGAGAAAGCGAGCGGCGTAAGTCGCTTCTTGTCTCTTGCGTCTTGCTCCTTGAATCCGAGGGGAATATTAGCACAAACAATATACTAAAGGCAAAAAACCGTGGGTTTGTTTTAAACCCACGGTTTTAAAATTTTTATAAAACTTTACTTAAACAAACTCAAGCTTTGTTTACCGAGCCGAACAGCTCCATTTTCTCTTTAACTGTTTGTTTAATAGCTTCAAACCCGGGGGCTAAAAGCTTGCGGGGGTCAAAGCCCTTGCCTTGCAAATCTTTGCCGGCTTCGATATATTCACGTGTTGCGGCAGCAAATGTTAGCTGGCATTCGGTGTTAACGTTGATTTTAGAAACGCCCAAGTCAATCGCTTTTTTAATCATATCCTCGGGGATGCCTGTGCCGCCGTGCAAAACAAGGGGCATATCTCCGGTAAGCTTTTGAATTGCATCCAATGTTTCAAAGCTGAGGCCTGCCCAGTTTTCGGGGTATTTGCCGTGAATATTGCCAATGCCTGCTGCAAGCATTGTAACGCCCAAATCGGCAATCATTTTGCATTCTTGCGGGTCGGCACATTCGCCTGCACCAACAACGCCGTCTTCTTCGCCACCAATAGAGCCAACCTCTGCCTCGATAGACAAGTTAAGGTCGTTGCAAACGCCTACCAACTCTTTGGTTTTTGCAATATTTTCATCAATGGGGTAATGCGAGCCGTCAAACATAACCGAGCTAAAGCCTGCCTC
This sequence comes from Oscillospiraceae bacterium, assembly GCA_031262125.1. Taxonomy (GTDB): domain Bacteria; phylum Bacillota; class Clostridia; order Oscillospirales; family Acutalibacteraceae; genus JAISII01. The sequence continues at coordinate 1,364 of JAISII010000171.1, forward strand.
GATGCATTTTTTTGCACCCTCGTACGAACCATGGTCCAAATGCAGAGCAACCGGCACGGTGATGTTCAGTTCCTCTAACATGCCGTTAACCATACCTACAACCGTTTTATAGCCGCACATATATTTGCCTGCACCCTCCGACACACCCAAAATTACAGGTGAGTTAAGCTCTTGCGCTGTCAGCAAAACGGCTTTTGTCCATTCTAAATTGTTAATGTTAAACTGCCCTACGGCATAATGCCCCTGCTTTGCTTTTGTAAGCATTTCTTTTGCGTTTACCAATGCCATAATTTTAAAACCTCTCTCTTTTTGTTTTGTTGAAAATTTTTATATGTCAGCTGCGGCTTTGTACCGCAGAAACTAACCTTTGTTGCCGGTTTTTGTTTTAATCTTCGGCGTCTTGTTCTTGCACATCATCCTTGCTAAGCGGACGCAAATGCACCTTAAAAAACGCTTTTTTGCGTAACCGATGCCGTAAAATGCACATTACCGCCAGTGCAACAATACCGAATATCGTAAGCGACATCCCCGGCACAAAACCGTTTGGAATATAGCTGATTTCTATAGTATGCTGCCCCTTTGTTATGGGGAAGGCAAGCAAGGCATCACCTATAGGGTAAATTAACCCGTCTATCGGTGCAACTTCTATGCTGTCTGCCAAGCCCTTTGACTTTTTATACTCGTCCACCGTCATAAGCTGTTCGCCGTCGACTTTAACGCTCCAGCCTTTTTCATAGGGGATGGATGTATAGAACACACCGTCGTTTTGCACGTTAATTGTGCCGTTAAGGTGGGTATCATCTTTAAAATCTGCCTGCAACACGCTTTTGCTTAATATTTCATAACCCTGCTCAAAAACATCGCTGTTAAGGCGGTTAAAGTATACCTGCATACTGCCAGTAGTCGTGTCGTCTTTTAAAGTGGTATATAAAGTTATAAGGTCGCCTTTTTTAAACTCGCCCACTGCCGCAATATTTGGGCGACCAATTGTATAATCGTCAACCTCTTCAGTTTTTACCGCTTGAGAAAGTCTTGCAACAACCTGCTGTGCAGCAGTGCGGGCTTCATCAATTTGCCCTATGTTTGCAACAACTGCAAGCCTTTTTCCGTTACTGTTTTTATATTCATAAATGCTCTTGTCTTCATTAACGGTAATAGTATTATTACCCCCGGCGGTGTAGGTAAAGGTTTTGCCGTTAAAAACGTCTTTTGCCGTAACCGAGGATACATCAGCTGCTGCACTTACACTTTCGGCTGCAATAACAGGTATGCTGTTGCCGTTGCTGTCGGTAATTGAGCACCTGCCGTCGGTGTTTGTTAACGTACTTTCGCCCTCTGCAAGGTCTATAGCTACTGTTTTGCCCGAGGTTTCGTTCTCCAGCAGCAGCACATTCGGCACGGTTGTTCCGTCCTCGTTTGTTAAAACATAGGCTTCTGTCTCTTTGTTATATTGAATTGTTTGCCCTGCCTTTAGCCCATATTCGGCAGTGGCACGGTGGGCATTCATATTATCGCCCCCCGGCACTTGCATAAATGCACAATACAAGCCGTCCTGCGGGGCGGTATAATAAAACTTAAGTTTATGCCCCGTACCCGAAACTGTTGTAAAATAATATTTGCCGTAGGCTGTTTCGCTTACGGTCATCTCGCCTTTGCTGTCGTCAACGGCCGTAGGAATAATAGCGTCATAAACCGGTGTTTCTATCTCGGTTGCAGCTTTAAAAAACTGGTTTTGCACATCAAAGGGGTTATTTGATACGTCATAGGTTCTCGGAACCTCCAGCAACGGGAATTCATCGGTTTTGTAAATATCGCTGCTTACAACAAAACCCATAGGCAAATATTTTGTGTTTTCGAGCAGTTTTGTGCTGCCTTGGGTAAAAATCTCCTGCATATATTTTGTGTTGTTATATTTGTTGTTGCGGCTTATTTGATATTTAAGGTTAAAAAACAAATTGCTTACAGGCGAAGTTTCGTAATAGGCATACCTGTTGCCCGCCGGCCAAGACGAAAACCCAAAGTTTTGCGTGTAATATGTCATATTAACATTAGCCATAGAGCTGAACATCGACAACCCGGGGTATTGGTTAAGTGCACTGTCGTTAACCGAATGCGACCGAGTGGTTTCGGCACGCCAAATGTCGGGCTTGCCTGCTTCTCGTTCTTTCATAAGCTCAACAGCTTTGCTTACGTTTTCGCCCTCCATGGGGTAGCCGCTATAGCTGTTAAAACCAAATGACTCTACACTTATTTTTGTTACGGCAAACAGCTCGGTCAGCACCAGCACGGCAATCACTGCGTTTAAAACGCTGCGTTTAAGTTTGCCCTTGCTGTGCAATAAAAACACCGCTGCAAATATGCCTGCAATCAGCAGGCTGCCTATAACCACATAGTTTACTGTCATTCCCGCAAGCTCAATTGTTTTGGTTTGTATACCAAAGGCATACAGCAAAATAAGTGCCATAAAAATGCAGGCTATTACTATATCCCATCGTGTGTCTTTTGCAAGCACATGGTATGCCCTAAACGCCAGCAAAACAAGCACAAAGCTAAACAAAAAGCTAAAGCGGTACGGTATCATATTTGTAAAATGGAACCCGTTCCAAATAAAATCCAGCTGGCGGATTATAAAACTGAGTATAATAAAACTCAACAAAACGCCGTAGCAAACCTTTTCTCTTAATCGGAACTTTTTAGATGTAAAGAAAATTATGCCCAAAAACACAGCAGCAAGCCCGCAATAAATATTTGGCAGAGCTTCGGTTTTAACGTCGTTGGGGGTAATAAACGACAGCGTATTTGTAATAACCTTGCCAAACAGTGCCAGTATGGTCGGCAAATCGGGTTTTGCCGAAGCATCCCCAAAATTGTTAATTGCAAGCGAGGTAGGCATATCGCCCCCCGTAGACACTGTGTTTTGCAGCCCCAAAAACGCCGGTATGGTTACGCACGCCGTTATAAACAACGAAAGCACGGTATATACACCCATACGCAGCAGGTTAGATATAAAATTCTTAGCCCCTTGCCAGTTGCTTATTGCAAAAACAACAAACATAAGCAGCGTAAAATAACACAAAAACAGCCCTATATAATAGTTTGCCATTAACGCAACCGCAAGCGAAACCACATAAAGCAAAAACTTGCCTTCTCGCATAAGCTTGTACATTCCCATAATAACAAGCGGGGTTAGTGCGGCTGTGTCCAGCCACATTGTGTCCCAATAATACCCCATAAAAAACGCACTCAGTGCAAACATCGAGCCAAAAATCGCCAGCGATAAATCGTTCTTTTTAAACAAATAACGCAGCATAATTGCAAAGAACGCACTTGCAAACCCAATTTTTGCAACAATGCCGTACATCCAAAACAAACGCAAATGCTCGGTGGGCACAAAAACCGAAAGCCAGTTTAGCGGGCTGAGTTCATAATAAGACAGCAAAGACAAATAGTTCGTGCCACCGCCTATGTTCCACGACCAAAACAGCGAACCGCCGCTTTGCAGCTTTTCGTGCAAATCAAGCAAAAACGGGTAATATTGGTGCCACGAGTCGATGATTAGCGTTTGCAAATTGCCAAACGGGGCAACGCCACGTGCGGCATAGCAAAGCACCATAAACAAAACCGGGAAGAAAAACGCCAGCAAAATATATATGTTACGCAAAAACCAATTTTTCTTTTTCGGCTTTTCTTCGCCTTTTTCAAGCGTAGAAGCATCCTTAGGTTCAATATCCAAATATTTATAATTGCCGCCCTTAATATAAAAGTCCTTGTCCTGCTCTGCCAAACGGCGTCGTAAAGTCAGCGATTCAAAATCTACCCCTGCGGGCTTAACGGTAAGAATTTTCGGCTCGCCAACCTTTTTGCGTCTTTTAAATTTTAAAAAACCTCTCATTTGCACGTTAACAAAAACTGCACCAATTGCCGCAAAAACAAACGAAAGCACGTTGCGGTAAAATATTTGTGCACCCAAACTATATATTAAAAGCCAGCCCAAAACTGCCATAACAAGGCAAACCACCGCAGTAAGCACCGAATAAAAGTTCTGCGATTTACCTGCTTTGGCGGCAATTTTGCCGTTTAACCAAACTGCCAGCAAAATACCAACCGCTTCGGGAATCAAAAACATCATCCCTATCGTATTAAAGGTGTCCATTCAACCGTTCCCTCCGTTTGTTAAGTAATTTCGGCTTGCAAATTCTCACTCATTTTTATGACCATTAGCTTTTAGCCACAA
>JAISII010000020.1 GCA_031262125.1 Oscillospiraceae bacterium
AACTGGCTTGTGGCACGTGGCAATATACCCAGCTTTTGCACCGCCTGCTACCGAGAGGGACGCACGGGCGACCGCTTTATGGCACTGGTTAAAAGCGGGCAAATTGCAAACTGCTGCCAGCCCAACGCACTAATGACTTTAAAAGAATATCTTGAAGATTACGCCTCGCCCCAAACAAAAGCATTGGGCGACAAGCTTATTGAAAAAGAAGTTTTAAACATACCAAACCCCAAAACACGCAATTTGGTTTTGCAAAATTTGCAAAATATTGCAAATGGGCAGCGGGATTTTAGGTTGTAAAAATTTTTATAAACCACCCGGAGCAAAAAATTCTCAACACAAACCACCCCGTCTTCTCTGCTCAATCTAAAAATATTTTTATTTTTTTAGGTTTAATAAAAAATAATTTTGTTTTTTTACTTAGGGAGCAGCCACCCCTCCCCGGAGGGGAATATTCGCACACACAATAGACTGATTGCAAACCGCAAGGTTATCTCCCCATGTCGGCTTCACCTTCAAGAGGCAAGAGGTCAGAGGCAAGAAGCAAGAATTTCTTTTTTCTCCCCCTGTCGGCGTTGCCGACATCCCCCTCTAAGAGGGAGACTTTTTTGCAAGTGCGATTTTAAAAAATTTCTGCATTCTGCATTCTTATTTCTAATTTGTTAACAAGGAGCAAACCAAAATGTCATTAAACTCAACACCAAAATCCGACCGCATTCATATAGGAATTTTCGGGCGACGTAACGCAGGGAAATCCAGCTTGATAAACGCAATTACAGGGCAGCCGATGGCGATAGTTTCGGACATTAAGGGCACAACCACCGACCCTGTTTCTAAAGCTATGGAAATTTTGCCGATGGGTCCCGTTTTAATTACCGACACACCGGGTATGGACGACGACAGCGAGCTTGGTGCGGCACGCATTGCAAAAGCAGTGCAGGTGCTTAACAAAACCGACATTTGCGTGCTGGTGGTTGATGCAGGTTGCCCGCTCAGCGACGAGGAATCGGAGCTTATTGACAAATTTAGGGCAAAGGGTTTGCCCTTTATTGTGGCGGCGAATAAGTCCGATTTATACGGCACGGCTTGCAGCACGGGCATTGATAATAATACTGCGGCAGAAGACACCGCCGCCCCCGTTAACGACACCGGCATTACCCACGGGCATCCGAAAACCGACAGCCTTTGGCAATCGCTTAAAGACCGTTTGCCCTCAGCCGAAAACCTTATTTATGTTAGTGCAAAAACGGGCGAAAACATTTTTGAGCTTAAAGAGCTTATTGCAAAGCAAATTGTCGAGCGTGAGAAGTTCCCCATTTTAAAAGATTTAATTGCCCCGGGTGACAACGTGGTTTTGGTAATACCCATAGATTCCGCCGCACCAAAGGGGAGAATTATTCTGCCCCAACAACAGGCACTGCGTGAGGTGCTGGACGCCGGTGCGGTTGCTATAGTAACCAGAGAAACCGAGCTTGCCGCCGCACTAAACGGCTTGCAAAAACCGCCGACTTTGGTCGTAACCGACAGTCAGGCGTTTGGGCTGGTTTCTAAAATCGTGCCGGAGGATGTGCCTCTTACCGGGTTTTCGGTGCTGTTTGCACGGCACAAGGGCGATTTACGCCGCCTGTATGAGGACGTTAAAGTGTTAGACACTTTAAAAGAGGGCGACACAGTTTTAATTTCCGAAGGCTGCACACACCACCGCCAATGCGACGACATAGGCACGGTTAAAATGCCCGCCTGGATTAAAAAATATACCGGCATAGACAACCTTAATTTTGAATTTACGAGCGGCACCGACTTCCCCGAAAATTTAAGCAACTGCAAGCTTGTTGTGCATTGCGGCGGCTGTATGCTTAACGAGCGGGAAATGAAATACCGCATCTCCACTGCCAAAGCACAAAACACGCCCATTGTTAACTACGGCATTATAATAGCCTATATGAACGGGATTTTAGACCGTGCGGTTGCCCCTTTTAAGGGTAATTTTTGATGTAAAAAAGAGTTCTTTTTTCTCCTTCCGTCAGAGCTACGCTCTGCCACCTCCTCGTCGCAACTCGCCCTTTTGAGCTTGTTTTTGCACTTTGTGCAAAAAGCTACGCTTTACGGTTGGTTGCTCCTCTTTGCAAAATGAAACATTTTGCAAGCAGCGGCTACGCCGCTATATCTAACCTCTAACATCTGATTTCTGACATCTGGTGTGGGAGGCTTTGGGGTAAACTAAAAAGCAAGCAAAAAAAGTCCCCCTCTTAGAGGGGGAAAATCGGCGAAGCCAATAGGGCGAGAAAAATAACTAAACCACAATTTCTCCATAAACTTCGCCCGACAATCCTGCTGCATTTGCTTCATCAGTGTCGAGGTGCATTGCGGGCGAGAAGTTTTTGTTAACCCTAACAACAACATCGCCAAATAAAAGAGAACGTGTTTGCGATTTTACGTTAACCGACACAACCTGTTGGTCGGCAACTCCGGCTTGCTCGGCAGACTCCGGCGTCATATGTATATGGCGTTTTGCGGCAATTACACCGCAGGCTATTTCAATCTCGCCATATGGGCCTGCAATTTTGCAGCCGGGCGCGCCGTCAATGTCGCCGCTTTCTCTAATTGGGGCGGCAATGCCGATTGAACGGGCATCGGTGAGCGATATTTCTACCTGAGTTGCCGTGCGTGTGGGGCCTAAAATGCTCATATTAAACTCGCCACGGGGGCCTATAACTCTAACCTTTTGGTCGCTGGCATACTGCCCCGGTTGCGAAAGGTCTTTTTTAACCGTCAAAGCGGCACCCGGCCCAAACAGCTTTTCTAAATCTTCCTGCGTAACGTGTGCATGGCGTGCAGAAGTTTCTACTAATACATTCATTCTAATTTTCCTCCATATGTTTTTCTAAATTAACTTATTTAAGCTTTAGTTTATTTTACACCCTCTTGCAAAATTTTGCAAGTAAATATAAGTTTAAAGTTTTAATTATATGGGTAGCTTTATGAAAATCAAAAAATTTTTCAACAGCATTGCTAATTTGCTTTATCCTCCCGTTTGCCCGTTTTGCGGCAAAAATGCCGACTTTGGCAAACCCACCTGCGACGATTGCACTAACCTGCTGCAAAACCGCTTTTATGTTACTTCAGCTGCAAAAAATGTTTGCGTATACGCTTTCCCCTATGAAGACGAATACCGCAAGGCTGTGCTTAATATGAAGTTTTATAAACAGCCCGCCATTGCCGAAAATTTGGGGGTGCTTGCGGCAAACGCAGTTTTGCTTTATGACGGCGAGCTTGCAAAAAACACGCAAATGTGCGTTACTGCAGTGCCGCTGCACAAATCAAGCGAGGCAGAAAGAGGGTATAATCAATCAAGGCTTTTGGCAAAATCGGCTGCACGGTTTTTAAATTTTCCATATAAAGACTTGCTGGTTAAGCACACGCAAAACCGATGCCAGCACTCGCTAAAACGCCACGAACGGGTTATAAATGTGCAAAATGTTTATTCTGCCGCCAAAAACGCCGACGTTGCGGGCAAAACCATATTGCTTATCGACGATATTGTAACAACCGGCAGCACGCTGGGCGAGTGTGCAAAGGTGTTGCTTGCAGCCGGAGCGAAGCGGGTTGTTTGTGCCGCTGTTTGCGGGGTTGAGGAGCTTAGCGAAATATAAAAATTATGTAAATTCGTGGCAAAAAGCTTGCCAACCAGCGGCAAATGATGTATACTGCTCGTGATAAAATCTTTTTTTAAGGTGAGTTATGACTAAAAAATTTTTAAGCATTGCTTTATGCTTGTGCCTTGTTTGTACAGTTTTTGCGGCGTTGCCGCTTGCGGTGGCTACGGTTAGTGCTGCTTCTACCGCTATCGACGGTGATTATAGGTACGAAATAAACGAGGACGGCAAAACTGTAAAAATTTACAGCTACCTTGGCAAAGAAACCGAATTGACTATGCCAAGCACTCTGGGCGGCTATACGGTAACAGAAATCGCCTCGTGGGCATTTAGAGACGATGTCGGCTTAACAAGCTTTACCCTGCCCAACACTATAACAACAATACACTCCGGTGCTTTTAGCGGTTGCAAAAACTTAACAACATTTACCCTAACCAACAGCATAACCACAATAGCAGGTAATGCCTTTGAATATTGCGACAAGCTAACAAGTGTTATGATACCCAAATCTGTTAGCTATTTAGCCCCTTCGGCTTTTTATGGTTGCAAAAATATTAAAAAAATAAATATTGTCGATGCTAACCTTTACTATAGCGATGTTAACGGCATTGTTTATAACAAAGCACAAACCGAGCTTATCAGCTACCCCGCAGGGCTTACCGCAACCTCGTACGAAATTTCGTATAATGTTAACACAATAGGCAGTATGGCTTTTGCCGGTAACAGCTACTTGCAAAGCGTTAATATTGTTGATAGCGTTGAAACTATAAATCCCAGTGCATTTGCCGAATGCTCTGCCCTAACCGATGTTACAATGACCGACAATGTAACCAAAATAGACATTTATGCATTTTCTTATTGTCCCAACCTTAAAAATGTTACTTTGTCCGAAGAACTCACGGCAATCAGCCATGGTCTGTTTGAAGGTTGCACCGGCTTAACAAACATAACAATCCCGGCAAAAGTAACCGGCATAGGTGCTTGGGCATTTCAATATTGCGAAAGCTTAGCAAAAATCACCATCCGCACAGCCACAACTACAATTAAAACAAACGCATTTGCTTATTGCAAAGCATTAACAAAAATCACCATACCAAGCAAGGTTACAGATATAGCTTTTCCGCAGTTTGTTGGCTGCGAAAACTTGGCGACTATCGAGGTTAATTCCAAAAACACCGAATATTGCAGCATAGACGGCGTTTTGTATAATAAAGCAGCAACCATGCTTATGTGTTACCCCCCTGCTAAAGCACAAACGTCTTTTACCGTACCCGATAGCGTAACCGAGATTTTCTACGATGCGTTTGTCGGATGCGGCAACTTAACAAGCCTAACCATACCAAACAGCGTAACTAATATTTATGAAGACAATTATGGAGATACATTTAATGATTGCCCTAATTTAACCTTCTACTGCAACACAAATTCCTATGCCCACAGCTATGCTGTGCAAAACAACATACCCTTTGTTTTGCTTGATGTGCCGACAGAACCAATATCAACCATCCCCAACTCAACCCCCATTTTAGGCGATGCCGACGGCGACGGCAGTGTAACCATAAGCGACGCCACCGCAATACAAAAGCACTTGGCACAGCTGGAGCCTTTGGATGAAAATGCTCTGCTTGCCGCCAATGCCGACGGCAAAGATGAAGTTACAATTGCCGATGCAACAGCCATACAAAAATTTTTGGCACAGTTAGAGGTTGGGGATATTGGGAAAATGATTTCTTAATATAAAACCCCACCCCGAATAATCAACCCAAAAATATCCAAAACTACTTTAAAAGGAGCTGAGTAGTTTTGGATATTGCTATAGATTTAGGTACGTGCAGAACACGGATTTTTATAAAAGGTCGGGGCGTTGTTTTAGACGAGCCCAGCGTAATCGCCTATAACACGGTAACGCACGAAATTATTGCCGCCGGGCAAGACGCCCACGAAATGATAGGTCGCACACCCCCGTACATTAACGCAGTTTTTCCGCTGGCAAACGGGGTAATTTCTAAAGCTGCTTTGGTGGAGGATATGGTAAATATCTTTATGAGCCGTGTTTGCCAAAAGCGGCTGATGATGCCCCGTGTTGCCGCCTGTATTCCCGGAGAAATAACCGAAGTGGAGCAGCATGCCGTGGTTAATGCCCTAAGCAGCTGCGGCGTGCGGCGTGTTTGCCTGATTGAAGCTGCCAAAGCTGCGGCTATGGGGTCCGACCTGCCGTTTAACAGCCCGCATGGCTCGTTGGTTGTTAACGCCGGCGGAGGAACTACCGACATAGCGGTAATTTCGTTAGGCGGAATAGCAGCATGCAAAACTTTAAAAATCGGCGGCAATTTAATGGACGAAGAAATAGTAAAGCTGGTACGCCACAAGCATTCTTTGCTGGTTGGCACTGTTTCTGCCGAAAAATGCAAAATCTCCATCGGGACATTATTGCAACCCAATGAAGAAAAAGAATGCACCCTAAAAGGGCGGCATATACTCAAAAACCTGCCCCAAACGGTAAAAATAACCTCAAGCGGCATACGCAACGCCATTTTGCCCATAGCCGAGCAAATTGCAAAATCAATTCTTTCGGTTTTAGAGGTTACACCGCCCGAGCTTTTAAGCGATATTCAGTCCGACGGGTTAACCCTGTGCGGCGGCTTGGCAAACCTGCCCGGCTTTGATGCACTGATTGAACAGCACACCGAACTAAAAGTTACCGTACCCGAAAACCCCGATTTGCGGGTGATTGAGGGCTGCGGCATTGCCACGCAATACCTTGACGGGGTAAGCAAATATTACGGCGAAAATGTAATGCCCTTAAAGGTGGCACATTAAGTAGGAACCACCCTTGTTTGCAAAACACCATGATCTCAAAAAATTTAAATTTTAT
>JAISII010000058.1 GCA_031262125.1 Oscillospiraceae bacterium
GGTAGATGCCTACACCTATAATAACGGGTGGGAGTTTACAAACCACACAAGCATTGTTCGCTGTGCAATTAACGGCACCGAACTTAATATTCAAGCCGAAGGCAAAGTGCCGGGCAGCAGTTTAAACCAATACTCGATGGACGAAAAAGACGGCTTTTTGCGTATTGTAACCTTGGGCGACCATTCTGCCGATATAAACTCCGCCACCCCCGACGCTATTAAAAATACCAGCATTGTCCTCACAGATTCGCAAGAGCAGTCGTCTGCACTTTATGTGCTGAACTCGCAGCTTAAAATTGTGGGCAAAACCAAAAGCGTAGCCGAGGGCGAAGAAATAAAATCGGTGCGGTTCGACGGCGACATTTGCTACTTTGTAACCTTCCGCAACACCGACCCTCTTTACACTGTAGATTTAGCCGACCCGCAAGACCCGCAAATTGTGGGCGAGCTTAAAATCCCCGGGTTCTCGGAATATATGCACCCGTTTGGCAACAACCTGCTGCTGGGCTTGGGGCAAGAGGCGGACATTGACGACGGCAGCACACAGGGCGTTAAGCTGACGATGTTTGACGTTGCCGACAAAACCGATGTAAAGGTTATTAGTAACTATTTGTTGCCAAAAGACAGTTACTCATTTTTTGCAAACAACCACAAGGGGCTGTTTGTCGATTCTTCCAAACAAATGTTCGGGTTCGAGTACGGCGTTTATAACGAAGCATATTCCTACCATGGCGAAACTATCTTTTACGGAGTTTATAAGTTTGCAGACGGAGAGTTCAAATGTGCCGCAAGCATTAACCTAACCAAACTTTTAGAAAAATTTGGCAAAGATTTCTATGCTGATTACTCAATTTCTCAAACCCGAGGCTTTTATATAGACGATTATTTTTACATTGTAAACGGCGACTTGGTTTGCAGCTTTAAGCTTGCCGACTTCTCGCCCGTGCAAACTGTTTTTAACAAATAATTGTGTTCTATAAATAAATACGGCAACAAAAAAACGGCTCTTAACGGGGGGATTTACCTCTGATAAGAGCTGTTTGTTTTTTATAAAAGCAAATATAAATTTAAGGTTTGAATTATTCAAATTCATCTTTATCTTTCGGAATCTCAAACCAAAAGGTGCTGCCATTGCCGGGGGCACTGTCCACGCCATAGCTATAGCCGTGCAATTGCAAAACCCGCTTAACTATCGACAGCCCCAAGCCGGTGCCGCCTATGGTGCGTTTGTGGGTGTCGGATTTATCTACCTTGTAATATCTGTCCCAAATATAGGGCAAGTCGGTGGGGGCAATGCCTTTGCCATGGTCGGTTACGGCTACCCTTATGCCCGTTGGTGTAAGCGTTTGGCTGACAATAACTGTTTTGTCGTCGCCTGCGTAGTTGATGGCGTTGTTAATAAGGTTATACAGCACCTGCGTAATTTTAACTTCGTCGGCGGTTATTGCAACCGACGTATCAAATTCAAAATTTATCACATACCCTTCTTGCTCACGCAATTTTGCATAACGCTCCAGCAGCTTTGCAATTGCATCGGTAAGGTTAAAGTCGGTTTTGTTAAGGGTTATTGTACCCGCCTGAAGCTTAGAAATATCCAGCAAATCGTTAACCAATCGGCTAAGGTAGCTTGCTTCGTCCACTATCAGGCTTATGTTTTCCTCGGTGTTTTCGCCGGGTAAATCCCGCATCATTTCGCCATAGCCTATAATCATCGTCAGCGGTGTACGTAAATCGTGAGAAATATTGGCTATCAGCTCTTTTTGCAAATTGTCTACCTTTGCAAGTTCGGTTGAGGCTGTGTTAAGTGTGTCGGCAAGCTCGGTTATTTCTCGGCAGCCTTTGCCCTCAAACCGCACGTTGTAGTTCTGCTTGCCCAGCTCTTTTGCCGCTTTGTTAATTTGAGAAATCGGTTTAGATAATCTTGACGAAGCATAAAACGCAAACAGCAATGCCGCCAGCAACACCAACGCAGTTATGCAAATAAGCATAAAATGCAGTGTGTCAATAACGCTTGTAACAGGCGTTATTGCCGAGGTTAACATCAGCATCCATTCTATGTTGCCGGTGTGGGCGTTTTCGTTGGTTTCTGCTGTTTTTTCGTCTGCGTTAAGCTGCAAAACAGCACAATAAACAATTTCTTCTGCGTTGCCGCCACGCTCAAATTTGGGCTGCATCTCAAAGCCGTCAAAGCTGTATTCGTTGGGCTCTTCAATTTGCTTAAACAACGTCAATGTGCCGCCGTTTTTTTTGCAATATTCATAATAGCGAGTCATTTCGGAGCTGTCGCTGTAGTTTCTCGCCCATACCACGCTGTCGCCTTGCTTAACCGCTTGCAAATATTCTCGGCTTTGCGGGTCGTAAACAATAACCCGTGTGTCGCTTTGGTCATATATCCCGGTAAGGTACTCCTGCAAATCGCTGCTGAAAATATTGTCGGTTATGCTGCTTGCATAGCCCTTTATTTGCTCGGTTTTAATGTGTTTATAAAAGCTCTCTAAAAACACGGTTTGGAACACCCAAACCAGCCCTAAAATCAGCAACACCAAAAATATAAAAAAGGCAGCTATCTTAAACTTTAGCGGCGGCAATTTTTTTGTTTTGTTTTTTGTTTTATTCTTCATTTTTTTAAAACCGCCTAATTTTTGCAGTATCTGTTGCTTTTTATTTAAACTAATACTAATATCAAACAGCAATTTCATCAAAGCGGTAGCCAACGCCACGCAAGGTAACAATCAACTTGCCGTGCCTGCCAATATCTTTCCTCAACAACTTAATATGGGTGTCCAGCGTGCGGTCGTCGCCAAAAAAGTCATAGCCCCACACCTTGCTTATCAGCGTTTCTCGGGTTAGGGCTCTGCCCTTGTTTGCAACCAAATAACACAGCAGCTCATACTCCTTTGGGGTCAGCTCGGCACGTGTGCCGTCGGTGGTAACAATGCGTGCGGTGTAGTTAATCTCCAGCCCGTCAAAGCTGTAAATGTCGGCTTCCGGTGCGGCTGCGGCTGCCCCACGTTTTAGCACGGCAGCAATCCTGAGCATAAGCTCTTTTGGAGAAAACGGCTTTACAACATAGTCGTCTACGCCCAATTCGAACCCGTTAATTTTGTCATATTCTTCGCCCCTTGCCGAGAGCATAATTATCGGTGTGTTTTTCGTTTTGCGAATAACCCGGCAAGCCGAAAATCCGTCAAGCTCCGGCATCATAACGTCCATAATAATAATGTCAAAATCTTCGTTTTTAGTTTTATTAATTGCTTCAATGCCGTTGGCAGCTTCTTTTACTTCATAGCCTTCAAACTCGGCATATTTTTTTATAATTTCTCTTATTCTCTGCTCGTCGTCCACTACTAAAATTTTTGTCATTTTTATAACCGACCTTTCTTTAAAATCTAACTTCTAACCTCTAACATCTTAACTCTGAATTGTGATAAAATTATGTTTGCCTGTTGAAATAAACATAAAAATGCAGTATAATTAACAGCAGAAATCAAAAAAACCCTAAAATACTGCAAAATTTACCATAATAAGGCAGAATTTTATGTTTGAATAAAATTCAAACTTAAAATTATTTATTCGCCGTGCAGTTCTGCCTGCGGCAGACGCACGATGCGTAATTTATGACACATTAGCTTTCGGCTCACAGGGCTTTGTGTAATTTATATGTTTTTGTGAGCTGAAAGGCTAATGGTCATAAAAATAATGAAAACTATAAACTCAACAACAATAACCCAAAAGGTTAAAGAACTTTTTTTAAACCTGAACTATAACATCCCCGACGATATTACCTGTGCATTGCAGCACGGGCTTGAAGCCGAGGAACTGCCGCTGCCAAAAAATGTTTTAACCCAGCTGCTGCAAAACAACCAAATTGCCGCCCAAGAGCAAGTGCCCATTTGCCAAGACACGGGAATGGCAGTGCTTTTTGTAGAATATGGGCAAAATGTTACGGTGCAGGGCGACAGTTTTAGCAACGCACTAAACGACGGTGTACGCCTTGCCTATAAGGACGGCTATTTGCGTAAAAGCGTTGTTGCCGACCCTATTTTCGGCAGAGTTAACACCGACGACAACACGCCGTGCATTGTGCATACCGATATTGTACCCGGTGAGCAAATTAAAATTACAGCCGCCGCAAAAGGTTTTGGCAGCGAAAATATGTCGTGCCTTAAAATGCTTACGCCGTCTGCCGGGTTGGACGGGGTAAAAGATTATATTTTAGGTGCGGTTAAAGCCGCAGGCCCCAACCCCTGCCCGCCCATAGTTGTGGGCGTCGGCATTGGCGGAGATATGGAAAAAGCCGCAATTCTTGCAAAAAAAGCGACTTTGCGTGGGGTAGCCACCCCCAACCAGAATGAAAATTATAGCCAACTGGAAGCCGAACTGCTAACCGAAATCAACAAATTTAACATAGGTCCTGCGGGGCTTGGCGGCAAAACAACCGCCCTGTGCGTAAATATTGAAGCATACCCCACCCATATTGCAGGGCTGCCAGTTGCGGTTAATATTTGCTGCCATGCTTGCAGGCATGGAGAAGTTGTGATTAGTTGATAATTTTAGGTTTTTAATAAAAATAAAAATTTTTATTTTAAAGACGTGGGGAAATAATTATTAGTTGATAATTTTAGGTTTTTAATAAAAATAAAAATTTTTTTAAAGGCAGGAGAAGTTGTTATTGGGTGATTTTTATTTTTTATAAACCACCCCGTCACGTCGCAACACGCCCTTTTGAGCTTGTTTTTGTGCAAGCACAAAAACTACGCTTTTCGGTTGGTTTCTCCTCTTTGCAAAATGAAACATTTTGCAAGAAGCGGCTATGCCGCTATATCTTGCTTCTTGTGTCTTGCATCTTGCTCCTTGCAGCGGAGGGGAATATTTTCTCTTTCCGAGGCTTTGAACTTTACACAGCTTTTTTTGTTGCTTTCTTAAATATTAAACCCACCGCCCAAATTGCCGCACCTAAAAACAAAACACATATGCCCAAAAAGGCATCATCGGCAACGACAGAGGGGTTTTGCAATTCTACAAACGGCTCTCCTGCAAACATTGCGGCAAAGCCGTCAACTGTCCACATCAACGCTGCACCGCTGTACATAAGTGCAAGCAAACCCAACCGCAACTTTTCGGCTGTTTTTTGCTTTGCAAACCTAAAAACAATTGTAACTGTTGCCGCCAAAGCTGTTAAAATCAAGGTCATTGGTTAGCCCCCTCTTTTTGCTTGCAAAGAGCGGCTTTAACCCAACTAATATTGTCGGCGGCAATTGCCATGCCCGCCCAAACCAATGTTACCAGCACAGCCATTGCCACTCCCGAGGTTGCAATTTCGTACAGCATTGCGGCAGTGTCGGCAGGGTTTGCTGCTGCCGTTAAAAACGGCGGCCAAAACACAACCTCGCCGTGCCAAACGTGTTCTAAAAACAGCAACGCAGTGCCGCCCCAAAGCATAGCATTTAGCCAACCAAGCTTTTTGCTTATGCTTATTTTTTCGCCAGAATGTGTTTTTGTTCGTGCTTTTTGCTCTGTATTTGTTTGAGCATTTGCACCACCGCAAGCCAAAGCTTCTGCTTGCAGCTTTGCTGCCTTGTCGGCTCTTTTTTTAACAATCGCAACTACCACGGCCTCCGCCGCAGGAACAACAAAACAAGCCATAATTATTCTCCTTTTTAATAAATTAGAAATTATAATGCAGAATGCAGAAATAGCGTTTAATAAAATCCGCACAAACAATTTGGTTCAACCTAAATAAATTAACATTTTAGTTTGAACAAAGCAGCTTGCAACTAAATTTCTGCATTCTGCATTCTTATTTCTTATCTCTCATAAACATTCCCGCCAAAACTGTCTATTGCCACAATACACGGGAACTCCTCAACATAATACCGCCGCACGGCTTCGGTACCCAAATCCTCATAACAGAGGATTTCTTCTTTTTTTATTGCTTTGGCAATTAACGCCGCTGCACCGCCAACCGCCGCAAAATAAACCGCACCGTTTTTAACCATTGCACCCACAACCTCGGGGCTGCGTGTGCCTTTGCCTATCATACCTTTAAGCCCTAAGTCAAGCAGTGCCGGGGTGTATTTGTCCATTCGGTAGCTTGAGGTTGGACCCGCAGGACCTGTTATATGCCCCGGTTTTGCGGGGGCAGGCCCAACGTAGTAAATCGTTTCGTCCTTTATATTCACGGGGAGCGGCTCTCCCTTTTGCAAAGCTTCATAAAACCGCTTATGTGCGGCATCTCGCCCTGTTATAAGCCAGCCGGTAAGCAGCACGCTGTCGCCTGCATGCAGGGCTTCTATATCTTCCTTTTTCAAAGGTAAATTAATTTTTTTCATAAAACTCCTATACTCCCCCTGTCCTTCAACGAGCATGACGCAAGAGACAAGAGGCAAGAAGCGACTTGCGTCGCTCGCTTTCTCCCCCTATCGGCTTCGCCGATTTTCCCCCTCCCGGAGGGGGACTTTTTCAGTTTTCTTTTTTGAGTGTACCCCAAAGCCTCCCACACCAGATGTCAGAAATCAGATGTTAGTGGTTAGATATAGCGGCGTAGCCGCTGCTTGCAAAATGTTTCATTTTGCAAAGAGGAGCAACCAACCGTAAAGCGTAGCTTTTTGCACAAAGTGCAAAAACAAGCTTAAAAGGGCGAGTTGCGACGAGGAGGTGGCAAGGCGTTAGCCTTGACGGAAGGAGAAAAAGAAAAATCTTGCCTCTTAAATTTTAAAAATCCTTTTTGCATTCTCCGTCGTAATATCAATCAGCTCTTGCGGGGCGATGCCCTTAATTTCGGCTATTTTTTCGGCAGTTTTTGCTATCATTGTGCTAACGCAGCGTTTGCCTCTAAAGGGTGCGGGGGCAAGGTAGGGGGCATCGGTTTCCAGCAATAACCTGTCAAGCGGCACAGCAGCCGCAATTTTAACGGGGTTAACCGCATTTTTAAAGGTTACCACCCCACCCAATGTTATGTGCATACCGATTTTTAAAACTTCCCGCAGCATTTCCTCGCTGCCGCTAAAGCAATGCACAATGCCGTTTGGCTTTTCTTGCTTTAAAATTTGCAGCATATCGCCGTGTGCATCCCTATCGTGCACAATAACGGGCAGGTGCATTTGTTTTGCAAAATCAAGCTGCTGCACAAAAACCTTTTGTTGCAGCTCCTTGGGGTCATCATAATGGTAATCCAGCCCGATTTCTCCAACTGCGACTGTTTTGCTGCAACGGCAAAGCTCCTCCAGCTGTGCTAAATAATCGTCGGGCACACCCTGCAAACAGGTTGGATGGTACCCTACGGCGGCATATAAAATCTCGTGCTTTTTGGCAAAGTCAACTACTGTTTTCGAGGTTTCTATATCCGTTCCGTTGTTTAAAATTCCGCACACGCCGCACTGCGGCAACGCTGCAAAAAGCTCATAGCGGTCGTCGTCAAAGCGTTCATCGTCATAGTGTGCATGGGCATCAAAAATATTTTTATAGGGCGGGGAGTTGTACTGTGCAATTTGCTGTGCAACATTCCCGTTTTTGCCATTTTCGGCAGTTGTTTTTTTATCAAAACTCAAGGTTATTCTCCGGCAATTTCTTTTTGAATTTTTTCGGCATCCAGTCGGTTAAAAATGGGTTCGGGCTTTTGCAAAACTGTGCCGACCTCTAAGCCGCCAAAGGCTTGCAGGCTTGCATAGGTTTTTGCCCCGGCGTTAATCTGTCGCAAAATTTCCTCCCCCGCTGCGGGCATAAACGGAGCAAGCAAAACGCCCAAAAAGCGTATACCCTCCAGCAGGTTATACAAAACCGTGCCCAAGCGTGGTTTTTGTGCTTCGTCTTTTGCCAAAACCCACGGCGTTGTTTCGTCAATATATTTATTAAGGCGGCGGGCATAACTTAAAATTGCGTTAAGCCCGTCGGCAATACGATATTGTTCGATTGCTTTGTCGGCAGTTTTTACGGTTGCAACAGCCATAGCTGCAATTTCTTCATCAAGGGCTTTTTGCTCAGGCAAATCTGCAACCTGCGGTGCTTGAACAACACCGTCGAAATATTTAAAATTCATACTGATTGTACGATTTACAAGATTACCCAGCGTGTTTGCCAAATCGGTGTTATAACGCTCAATAATCGCCTCATAGGTCAGCGAGCCGTCGGTTGCATGCGGCATTTCTGCCAGCACATAATAACGCACGGCATCCACACCAAAAAGCTCAATTAATTCGTCTGCATATTTTACATTCCCACGGGATTTACTCATTTTATCGCTGCCAAAAAGCAACCACGGGTGCCCATAAACCTGCTTAGGCAAAGGCTGCTCCAGTGCCATTAAAAAAATAGGCCAATAAATAGTGTGAAAACGCACAATATCCTTCCCGATAATATGCACGTCCGCCGGCCAAAGCTCTTTATATTGCTGAGAGCTGCCGCTTGGGCTGTAGCCAATGCCGGTAACATAGTTCAGCAAGGCATCCAGCCAAACATAAACAACGTGCTTTGGGTCAAACGGGAGCTGAATTCCCCATTTTACGCTGGTTCGGCTAACGCACAAATCCTGCAAGCCGGGCTTAATAAAATTGTTGAGCATCTCTTTTTTGCGGCTCTCGGGGTAAATAAAATCGGGGTTTGTTTCAATAAATTCTTCCAACCGGGTTTGATAATTAGAAAGCTTAAAAAAGTATGCTTCTTCCTTTGCGGCACTAACCTCCCGCCCGCAATCGGGGCATTTGGCCTCGGCAAGCTGGGTTTCGGTCCAAAAGCTCTCGCACGGGGTGCAATACATCCCCTCATACGCACTTTTGTAAATATCGCCTTGGTTATAAAGCTTTTCAAACACGGCGGCAACAACCTCTTCGTGCTGTTTGTCGGTTGTTCTAATAAATTTATCGTAAGAAATATTCAGCTTTGCATAAATGTCTTTAATCCCGGCGGTAACCTCGTCAACAAATTCTTTGGGCGTAACGCCTTTTTCTGCCGCCAAGCGTTCCACTTTTTGACCATGCTCGTCCGTTCCCGTCATAAAAAACACATCAAA
>JAISII010000072.1 GCA_031262125.1 Oscillospiraceae bacterium
CCCTGTGCAAGCATTTGTTCTACCGCTGCTTTTGGTGTGCCGTAAAAATTGCCGCAATAGCCGGCGTACTCTAAAAATTCGCCGTTTGCAACCATTTGCAAAAACTTTTCTTTGGTTACAAAAAAGTATTCTCGTCCGTCAACCTCGCCGGGGCGTGGCTTGCGTGTGGTTGCCGAAACCGAGAGCTTTGCCGTGCTGTCGGTTAGCAGCAGTTGCCGCATTATTGTACCCTTGCCCACGCCGGAACACCCGGTATAAACTATCAGCTTGCCTTGTTTCATATAGCTTTTAACCCTTTGCTTTTCTAAGTTATTTATTATTCGGCTGTATTAATTCGGCTCTCTACAACCTCGGGAGAGAGCGAGGACAACACAACATGGTTGCTGTCGGTTAAAATTGCAGTTTTGCAGTGCCGCCCATAGGTGGCGTCAATTGCCAGTCCGTTCTGCTTTGCTCCGGCAATAACCCTCTTAACGGGTGCCGAATCCGGGTTCATAACCGCCACAATACGGATGTCGGATACATAGTTGCCAAAGCCTATGTTAATAAGTTTCATTTTTTTTGACCATTAGCCTTTCAGCTTACAAAAATATATAAATTGCACAAGCCCTGCGGGCGAAAAGATATGTGTTTAAAAACCTGTAACTAAATACAATTACTCAACATTTTGAATTTGCTCACGTATTTTTTCAAGCTCGCTTTTAATTTCGACTACTATGTGAGAAATCTCGCTGTTTTGCACTTTGGAGCCTATGGTATTTGTTTCTCGGTTCATTTCCTGCAATATAAAATCAAGCTTACGTCCCACGGCTTGGTCTGACTCCAGCATTTTTGCAAATTGCCCAAAGTGGCTGCGTAGCCGCACGGTTTCTTCGGCAATTGCAACCTTGTCGGAGAATATTGCAACCTCGGTTATTATCCGTTGCTCGTCATAGCCCGCACCTTGCAGCATTTCGTCAATTTTATCTTTAAGCCGCTTCTCATAATCAAGCTGCATTTGGGGGCTTTTTTCTTCAATAACCGCCACAAGCTCCAAAATTCGCTCTGCACGGCTTTGTACATCTGCTTTAAGCTTATTCCCCTCGGCAATACGCATATCTACAAACGCTTGCAGTGCAGCCTCAACCGCAGGCATAACGTCGCTCAGCACCTTGTCTTCGTCCTGCTGTGCCTTGCGTACCGTAAAAATATCGTTATATCGTGCCACTGTGCTTACCGAAATGTCGTCTTTTATTTCACAGCCCGCTGCAAGCTCTTTTAAGGCGGCAACATAGCCGTCTGCCAAGGGTTTGTTAAGCTCTACTACAACGTCTTCGTCCTCGGCGGCACTAAGCGATACAAACATATCCACCTTGCCTCGGGCAACCTGTTTGCCTACAACGGTTTTTATTTTATCTTCTAAAAAGTTAAATCCACGAGTAGTTCGGCAAGAAAACTCAAAAAACCTGTGGTTTACACTTTTAATTTCTACCACAATATCACGGGCGTTAATTTTGCCGTCAAACCGCCCAAAACCTGTCATACTTTTCATTTGCTTTTGAATTCCTTTCGTTTTTGCAAATTCGCCTTATTTGCGTTAGCCTTGCTTTTTATAAAGCTGCAAATTCATTACACTGTCTGTAAGCACATAGCCGTGTGCATCCAAAAAGGCTTTTGCCCCCGATTCTTCATTCTCAACCGTTGAAGAGTTTAGCAAATAATAGTCGGTAGCCGTGCTTTGACCATATTGTGCAGGGAACGAATACAGCTCGTCGATGTAATAAAGATGAGCAGTGTACTGGTGGTCGGTAGTAATTGAAGCATCGGCGGGTATTTTTGCCAAAAATTCATCGTAAGTTTTGTAAATTGACTTGTTCGCCTCGTAAGTATTTGGGTAATTCTGAAAACTTGCCAAATATAAGCCCGATGTCATAATAATGCTCATAGCCGCAGAAAAAACAAGGAGCTTTTGCCGCAGCTGAGGTTTTAACTCGCAAAACACCATAACAAGCATAAATACCATTAACGCCGCCACACCATAGGTGTATTGGAAGTCCACATCAAACTGATATACCCAGTTGGACATTAGGTCGATTACCAGCATTGGCACAAACAGCACCAACATTGACTTCTTTTTTGAAAAAAACGGTGCAAACCCCACCGGTATAAGCATCCATAATATAAACGGAACTTTTGCCGGGGTAAACACTTGCTCGATTAAAAACCCGAGGTTAAAGAAAATGGTTTTTACAACCTCTCCCAAACCGCCTTGACCATTGGGCATATAGTTTATAAAGCGGCTGTCCATAATCTCGCCGCCAAAAAGCACAATTACGTTTGCCGCAACCGCAAAATACAGCAATGCCGCAGCCAAAACAATTGCCCCACGCAAGCGTTCCTTTTGGCAAAAAATCATATATAAAGCCATTGCCGCAATATAAATCGGTGCATCCTCTTTAACCGACATTACCAAAATGCCGAAAACAAGCAGCAACCAATTGTTTTTGCTGACCATTGCATATGCAAACCAGAGCAGCAAAACTGTTAGGAATTTATTTTCGTGGAAGTCATAAATTGTTCCGTTTGAAAGGGTTGGGTAAAAAATATAAACAATTATAAAGCAAAGCGTTGCCATATCCGAAAACTTAAAAAATCGGCACAGCTTAACCACGGCAAAAACGCCTGCGGCAATAAATGCACCTTGCAGCACAAATAATGTTTCGGGGTGAGGGTAAATGCAATAAAATGGCAACAGCAAATAAAAAAACGGAGAAAAATGCACGCCAAAATGAGAGAAGAAAATATCCCGCTCGATTGTTGTGTTTGGCAGCCCCGTTGTACGCATTTGTTCAAACATTTGAATAAACACACCAAAATCGAACGCAGATGCCCAATACATTTTATAACGGCAAATGCAAACCCACGCAACAAAAACAGTAAACGCCAACGCCATACAGGCGGCAATAACCCAAACCAACCATTTTGGCAAATTTAGCTTTGCAAACCTGTATGTTTCAAGCTTATTACCCGTGCAAACCCACGCAACCACCGCAAACATAACCAGTGCCAGCCCGATGATGAAATATATCTTAACCGGGTCTTCTTTGCTTGCTGCAACTTCGTTACATAGCATTGCAGCATACAGCACCGACGATATTAATAAGGTGTAGGGCGTTGCAGCCTTTGCATTTGCCGCCGCAGCTGCAACCATAAGAATAGCGACAGTTGCAACCATAACAAGTATAAACGCAACCTGATTTACTCCGCTTGAGAAAATCAGATTGTTAAAGCTTTGGCTTGAAGTAATGAGTGTGAACACAGAAGCCACGCAAAAACCCGCCGCAAGCATTGCCGCAATATGGTCAAGCGGGCAAAGCTCTAAAAATCGGGCGACTTTTTTGTTGCCGTATAACGCATTCCTAAGTTCTATAATTTTTTTCATATCCTACTCTTCCTTGCTTTGATTTTGTAACTTGAATTTTTAAAAACTCAAAAATAATCACTTGAGGTTTCATCAAATAGTTTTTTCTCTGCACTATAGCTTGTTTTGTTTGTTACCTTATAAAACCCCTGAGGAGAACCAACTGCCTGCAAACCATAGCGAGAAATCAACTCGCCGCTTTGCACCGCCGAAATAGAAAATATAAAATCGGGCTGAATGTAATTGTCTATTAAATAGTTCATTGCTTTTGTATCTCCGGTAGACAAAGCCGGCGGAGCATAAGTTTTTATGCCTGTATATGGACCGAATATAAACGGAGAAGAGTCATATTGGTCGGCAAAAAACATAACTGCATTTGGGTTTTGGGCTTTTATTGTTTGTGCCATTGCGGGGTAGTTATATACGCCGGAAGTAATGTATACTTGGTTTATTACCGAAGCTTTTGCCGTTTGATACGAACCCAAAACCGAAAACAGCACCAAAAGCCCGCACACAAATGCCGTGCCAAAGTTAAGCACAACCGAGCGTGAAGCTTTTTTATGGTTCATACAATAAACATCTTCCACAACCTCTTGTTGCTTTTGGTTTACGGCAAGCTGACGCAATGCTTCGATTTTTTTGGTATCCTTCCTAAAAGCGGCAACCGCATAGCACAATTGTGCACTAAAGAAAATTAATATCGCCCACGTTTCTGTATGATAAAAATCATAATTAAAGCCGTTAACCCAAATAACTAAAAATTTTATAATGCACAAAATAAGCATAATCAAACTAATTGTTGCAAGCTTTGCGTTTGCTTTTAAAAAGCGAACAAAGGGCTTGCCCCGTGTAAAGTTAAGCACCATCAGCATTACCCACACCGCAAGTGCAACCAAACCAAGCTGCCCAGCCGAGCCAATAAAACCGTCCTCCCAAACGTGTGCAAGCTTATAGTCAACCAATTGCGTAAGCCAAGAGTCTTGTGCTGTAAAAAGGTTGCTTTGCACAACGCCGGGCGAATAATAACGTGCCGTGGTTGCGGGCAAAGTTAAAAGCCAAAGCGTAGAGGTATCGCTTATCCAAAAACTACCGAAGTTAATTAAAGAATAGATAACCCACGGCAGCACCAACACCGCAAACCCTGCAAGCCAGCACAAAGCATTTTTTGCACGATTGCCCTTGCGGGAGAACGCCAAAACAGCAACAAAAATGCCTATAGCAAACACTGCAAAATCGGTTTTGGTTACCATTGCCGCCCCACAGGCTATGCCCGCTGCCAAAGCTTTGCGTTTTGTAATATTGGGCAAGGCAAGCACACAATAAAGTGCAACCAAAAACAACGCCAAAGCAAGCGGCACTGCACGTGCAGCTTTAACCTCGGTTAAATAAGTGTCATTGCTCATTAAAAACCCTGCGGTTAATGCCGCAGCATATGAGTTTTTGAAATAGCGGTTAGAAATTTTATAAAGAATATAGCAAGTAAAAAAGCTGCACGCCACATTAACCACAACACCGCTATACACTTTCAGCCCCGTAAGCGAATTGACAATTGCGATTAAAAACGGGTAAAAATAAGGGAAGGTTACAGCCAAATCAGTATCGTAAACATATTGACGCACGGTGTCTACCTGACCAAAGCCGCCGAATATATGGCGGGACATATCAAAATAGGTGTACGAATCGGGCGAGAAAACATCGGGCGAGTACACACAATACGCCATCATATAAAACGCAGAGAAGAGAATAACCGCCGCACACACACGCCTGCCGATGTTAACCAGCGGTGCAATAAACGCCCCCAGCAACAAAAAGTAGTGTGCCGCAAACAAAATAACCATAAGCCGTGCCGAGTTGTTATCGGACGCAAAAGCAAACAAATAAGCAAGGGGGAAGTTAAGTGCACAAAGCTTATATATAAATTTGTTAGGAGTGAGCAAACTTGTGCTCATATGGTTAACCAACATTAAAAACAGCAGACCAAACAAAAGCCCCATTGCAAAGCCGGTAAACAAAACCGCCGCCCCTGCATTGGTAAACGAAAGCAAAGCCACCATTAAATATGAAGGCTGCAACGCAAAAAACACATTAAGCAGCAACTGCTTTGTTGATAATCCGCTGTAAAATTTAAGCCTTTTTGTAAAAGACCCTTTTAAGGTTTGCACAAAACTACTCAACACAAATTCTCCTTTACTTAAAAACGGCAATTTACCGCAACAAAATAACTGATAATCAAATTTATTCATTTTATATGATACCATACTTTTCCTTAAAAAGCAATTTATATTTGATAAATTAAGCAGAAATTAATCAGAAAATACGCCAAATTAATTATGAATAAATTGTTAAAATGTGGATAACATATTGTGGTAAACAAAATTTTAAGCTCTATTTATGGCTTAAATACTGGGTGTTCACAATTTGGTAAAAATTAAATTTCTATTTTAGAAAAATAACCACCGATTTTCTACAGTTCCTCCAAACAAACGCTGTTATTAAATTCTTATTAAGAATTATTTTTGTGTTTCCGACAAGAAATATCACCCTTTTTTGTGCATGTTGCACAATTTTGACCACCCGTTTTTGTTGACAATTACTAAAAAATCGGCTATAATGCGTTATGTACTTTGCAAGGCGAACTGTTTTAAAACGCCTTTTTCAAAGTCCCCTACATCCGTTACCAACAAATTAAATTTTAAAAAATTTGGTAACGATATTCGGAGCGTTACCCCGGCTGACGACAAAACTACGAACAGCCAAACACCTATAATAAAACGCCCGAAAATAAAAACAAAGGAGTTCTACTTTATGGCTAAGACAGAAAGTCTACAGCTGAAAAAGAGAATCACAGCATTTGTATTTATGCTTATGATGCTCTTTTCGTCTGTGATTTCCGTTGCAGCGTATTCAAGAACAGCAGTAATTAACGACAGTGGCGCGCAACAGGAAGTTGTAACAACAGAAGTTTACACCGACGATATTTTAAATACGGCGGATATTAAATTGGG
>JAISII010000099.1 GCA_031262125.1 Oscillospiraceae bacterium
TTCGACAATGCACAAGCACCGCACTATAACTATGTGGGCGACAGCATTTTCGGCTACAAAGCTCACACAGGTGCAGGTGCGGTTACGTCAAATTTAAAATCAGACAAATCTTTGGTTACTGTTTTTTGCAACGGGCAAAAACTTGGCACAAATCTTAAAAAGTTTGGTGCAATATTGGGCGACAATGTAGAGGTTGGGTGCAACAGTGTGCTTAACCCCGGCACGGTTGTGGGTAGGGGGAGCAACATTTACCCGCTCTCAAGCGTGCGTGGTTTTGTGCCGCAAAACAGCATTTTTAAAAACGCCGATAATATTGTAGAGAAGGTTTTTTAAGAGTGTTAACTATCAATATAATTTGTGTCGGCACGTTAAAAGAAAAATATTTTATCGATGCCGCAGGCGAATATATAAAAAGATTAAGCTCCTTTTGCAAACTGACAATCAGCGAGGTTGACGAAGAACGCCTGCCCAAAAACCACAGTACCGCAATAATTAGCAATGTTATGGAGCAGGAAGGTCAACGAATTTTGCAAAAAACGGGTAATGGCTCGTTTGTTGTGCCGCTTTGCATAGAGGGCAAGCAGATAGATTCGGAAGAGTTTGCAAAAACCATAAACAATGTTATGGTGCAAGGCAAAAGCCGCATTGATTTTATTATCGGCGGCAGTTGCGGGCTTAGCCCTGCGGTTAAAGCAAAAGCCGACTATAAACTCAGCCTGAGCAAAATGACATTGCCGCACCAATTGGCACGAGTGGTTTTGCTTGAGCAAATTTATCGTGCTTTTCAAATTTTGGGCAATGGCAAATACCATAAATAAAAATTAGTTTTCAAACAAAAACATTTTCAAATCATCAAAACTACCGTTTGGAATGTTGCTGTAGTCTATGCCCCGGGCAATAACAAAATCTGTTACCAAAAACGCATTGAAGCCGCACTTTACTGCTGCCAAATCTTCGGCGGCATCGTTGCCCACCATAAGGCATTCGGCAGGGTTTAAGCCCTGATTTTCAATAATTTCTTCATAATAGCGGGTGTCGGGCTTGGCAAACTTTGAGTTCTCGTACGACGTTATATAGTTAAAAACTTTTGGGTCAATGCCTGCCCATTTAATCCGCTCTGCCTGTGCAACGCTGGGGAAAATCGGGTTGGTTGCCGCAATAAGTGCAATGCCGCTTTGGTGCAATTGCTCAATAAGTGCGGGGATTTTTGGGTTTGGGTGTATTGCGGCTTTTGCGGCGGCAAATTCTTTTGTATAAAAATCGTCAAAATCTTTTTCATATTCCAAAACCGTGTTGCCGCAAATTTGTGCAAAGCTGCCCCAAAAGCGTTGCTTGCAGGTGGTTACACCATCTCCGCCGGCTACCATTTCTTTAGTTCCCGTCCACACGGCTTTTACCAATGTGTCGGGGTCGATTTTTAAAACAGGGCAAAACCGCCCGCACAAAGCTTTAAAATAAAGCTTTACAAATTCTTCTTGTTCCATCGGCAGCATTGTACCGTCTAAATCAAACAAAATTGTTTTAAACATAGCTTTTTGTATGACATTTTAGCCTTGTCATACGCCCCCCTTAAAATTATTTTGAAGTTTTAAGTAATTATACATTATTTTTTGTTAAGAATCAAGAGGGTAACAGAATCAGTTAACAGAATCATAAGAAAAAAAGGAAACAAGTTTGAAAAAAATGCAAAAACAAATAGAAATTTTGGCACCGGCGGGTGCTTTTGAGAGCGTTATTGCGGCGGTTAACTGCGGTGCAGATGCCGTATATATAGGAGCGGAAAAATTCTCGGCACGGGGGTTTGCCGAGAATTTTACTATGGAACAAATTGAAGAAGCGGTAAAATTCTGCCACGCAAGGGATGTTAAGGTGTACCTTGCGCTTAATACAATTATTTTCGACCGAGAGCTGCAAGATGCACTAAACCTTGCAAAAGCCGCAGCCAAACTTAACATCGACGCCGTAATTGTGCAAGACATTGGGATTGCGATGATTTTAAAAAAGGCAATCCCCGGGCTTGCGTTGCACGGCTCTACCCAAATGAGTATTCACACGCCTGCCGGGGCAAAATACCTTTATAAACTGGGATTTGAACGGGTTGTGCTGGCACGAGAGCTTAGCTTTGACGAAATTAAGGTGATTGTAGACTCCTGCCCAATAGAAACCGAAGTTTTTGTGCACGGTGCATTGTGCTGGAGCGTGTCGGGGCAGTGTTTGTTCTCATCTATGCTGGGGCGACGCAGCGGCAACAGGGGTATGTGTGCCCAGCCGTGCAGGTTGCCCGCAGAGATACCCGGCGGCAACGGCTATGCACTTAGCTTGAAGGATTACTCGCTTTTGCAGCATCTTGAAAAATTGCAGCAGGCAGGTGTAACAAGTGCAAAAATAGAGGGGCGGATGAAACGCCCGGAGTATGTTGCGGCGGCGGTTTCGGCTTTTTATGCTCAGCGGCAAAACGGTGCTGCAACCGATTTGCAAAAAGAAAATTTAAAAAAAGTTTTCTCCCGCACCGGGTTCACCGACGGGTACTTTACCGGAAGGTTAAACAAAGAAATGTTCGGCAGGCGGGAGCATGAGGATGTTACCGCCGCAAACAGCGAAGTTTTGGAGCAAATTCGCAAAACGGCATCAATCCCGTGCAAGCATTTTGCTGTGGATATGCACCTTTGTGCAAAAATAGGGCAGCCTGCAAAGCTAACCGCAAAATGCGGCGAGTATGAGGTAACAGCCAAAAGCGAAAAAATTTGCGAAGCTGCCGCCCACACAGCATTAACGTATGAAAAAGCAAAGCAGCAGCTTGCCAAAACAGGGGCAACGCAATACAAATTGGGCAGCCT
>JAISII010000131.1 GCA_031262125.1 Oscillospiraceae bacterium
GCACGGCGTTTTTTGCTGTTCCAGCCCTTTAACAGAGCGGGGGCTTTCGCCTTCTTTTCCGAAACCTCTCTCCCTTTTCTAACCAATTGGTTAAAGGTAGGCATATTTTATCTCCTTTCTTGCAAAATTTTGTTGATTCTGACGAATCTTGCGGCACAAATAATGCTTTGCCCCGCAATTATTAATAATAGCACATTTTAACAATGTTTGTCAAGCCCCAGAATGGCGGTTTTTAAGTGTTTGTGGGGAATTTCTCGTTTTTTTATGTTTTATTTGCAAAAAAGTCTCCCTCTTTTTAAAAAAGGGAGATTTAACTTTTAAATTTTATCTTCAATCATTCTTCTAATCTTCTAAATCCAGCACCGAAGTGCAATTTGGGCAGCGGGTTGCGGCGGCGTTAATTTCACTGCAACAAAACGGACAGGTTTTAAGGTCGGCAGCTTGGCTGTCAATCTCATCCTGTTTTTCTTTTTTGCCCAAACGTGCAAGAGTGTTCATTATTTTCAAGAAAACGAACACAACAATTGCAATAGTTAAAAAGTTAATTACTGCTGTTAAAAACGCACCATACTTTATGTTAACCCCAAACACCGGCAGCACCAGCGAGCTGAAATCAGCACCGCCTAACAAACCGATAAGCGGCGACAAAATATCATTGGCAAGCGATTTTGTAATCTCAGAAAATGCACCGCCTATTAAAACTGCGACTGCAAGCTCCATTACGTTGCCCCGCATTACAAATGTTTTAAATTCTGCAAAAAATTTTTTCATATTTTTATGACCATTTGCCTTTCCGGCTCACAAAAATAAATGAATTACGCACACTCCCTGTGAGCCATAGCGGATGTGCTTAAAAAACGATAATTATCTCAAAAAAATCAAGCTGCTTTTTTGGCAAAAGTAATTTCTTGTGCCGAGCTGCTCTCTTTTTCGGTTTGCAGGGCAATGTTTGTGCCGTCGGAGGACACAACCACAGTGCCGCATAAATCGGTGCGGTAGTATGGTATGTTAAGGTTGTGCAAGGTTTGCAAAACCTCGTTTTTGGGCAGATTGTTTTTATCGGGTCCAACCGAAATTACCGCAAGCGACGGGTTTACCGCTGCTAAAAAATCTTCGGTCGTGGAAGTTTTGCTGCCGTGATGCCCTACCTTTAAAACGTCAGCAGATAAATCAACGCCCGATTTTAACATATCTTTCTCGGCGGTTTTGGTGGCATCGCCCGTAAAGAGGAATTTTGTGCTGCCGTATGTTATTTTTACTACTATGGAGGAATCGTTGTCGCTGCTGTAAAAACCGTCGGGCGAAAGCACGCCAATGTCTACCCCGTCGGAGGAATATTCATAACCGGCTGATGGGTTGATAACCTGAACATTATGCTGCTTTAAAGCCTTTTGCATATTTTTATATACGTTGGTATCGGGCTGCTCCTCCATTTGGGGTTGCCAAAACTCTTCAATCTCATAATTTTCAATAATATCCGCCATTGCACCAATATGGTCAGAATCTGGGTGGGTTGCTATAACCAAATCGAGTTGATTGGCTCCGCAGCTTTCAAGGTATGATTGGATTAGGCTGCTGTCGGCATTGTCTCCTGCATCAATAAGCATATCAAACTCGCCGTTGTCAATATAAATTGCATCGGCTTTGCCAACATCAATAAAATGCACTGCAAAATCAGCATCGGGCAAAGCGTTGGTTGCAACATTGGCTTTTGTTCCGTACAAACCCATTGCACGCCCAATGTCATTCCAATCGGCTATTGGCAAGCCACAAGTTTTACCGTAAGAAATTACAATCAAAACAACAATCAGCGGCAAAATTACCGCCAACCGTATTTTTGCTTTTTTAGTAAGATTTTTTAGAATTACGTTTGCTGTTTTGCGATTTTTTGCCATTGTTTTTGTTGCTTCTTCCGTTATTTTTAGTGCTGTTGTTTTTGTGCTTGCCGCTGCCGTTTTTAGTTTTTGTTCGCTCTGGTGGTGTGTTAATTTGCACCCCCGGGAGAAGAATTGCTGCGGCATCTGCCCTATTGGCTGCTTTTAGTGCGGCAACAACCTGCGGGCGGTTTTTGGGCACAAAATATTGTAGCAAGGCACGTTGCATTGCTTTTTGGGCAGGGGTTTTGGCAACATAAATCTCCTCTAACGTATATGGGTCAAGCCCTGTGTAAAACATTGCGGTAGAAATTGTGCCGGGTGTCGGGTAATAATCCTGAACCTGCTCGGGGCGGATTTTTTCTTTTTTCAAAAACAGTGCCAGCTCTACTGCATCGTTAAGCGTTGCCCCGGGGTGAGAGCTCATAAGATACGGCACTAAATATTGCTCTTTGTCTTTGTGCTTGGTGATTTTATAAAATTCGTCTTGAAAACGCTTATAGACCTCTATATGGGGCTTGCCCATTTTGTCCAGCACAGCGGCGGAGCAATGCTCGGGGGCGACTTTTAGCTGCCCGCTTATGTGGTTTTGCACAAGCTCGTTAAAGAACTCGTTGCTTTCGTCTTTTATTAAATAATCAAACCTTATGCCGCTGCGGATGAAAACTTTTTTTATTTTAGGCAGCTTTCGCACTTGCCGCAAAATGTCTAAATACTCGGTGTGTTCCACTTGCAAATGCTCGCAGGGCTTTGGTGCAAGGCACTTGCGGTTTTTGCACAAGCCCAGTTTCTCTTGCTTTTTGCACGAGGGCAGGCGGAAGTTAGCAGTCGGTCCGCCAATATCGTGAATATAGCCCTTAAAACGTGGGTTTTGGGTTATGCTCATCGCCTCTTGGATTATGCTTTGCTTGCTGCGAACCGTTACCGCACGACCTTGGTGAAACGCCAGCGAACAAAAATTGCACGCACCAAAGCACCCACGGTTGTGAGTTATTGAAAACTCGACCTCGGCAATTGCAGGCACGCCGCCCAAAGCTTCGTAAGAGGGGTGATAGTACCTGTTATAGGGCAGACTGTACACTTCGTCGAGCTGCTGCGTTGTAAGCGGCGGTGCGGGCGGGTTTTGCACAAGTATATAGTTGCCGTAGGGCATATCGTGCCGCTGTATTACGGTGCGGCCACACACGGCGTCAGCTTCTTCGTACTGTTTGCGGGCGGCAATTGCATAATCACGCTTATCTGTTGCCACCCTGTTGTAGGAGGGCAAATCGACTGCCGAAGCAGGTTGATAATCGGTTGTTTTTACGGCGTATGCAGTGCCTTTAACATCTTGCAGTGTTGCAATGTTTTCGCCGTTTTTAAGATGCTCTGCAATATGTAAGATTTGGTTTTCGCCCATCCCATAAACAAGCAAATCGGCTTTGCTGTCAAACAAAATTGAGGGCAAAACGCTGTCGCTCCAATAGTCATAGTGAGCAAAACGGCGTAGCGAAGCCTCCAGCCCGCCGATAATTATAGGAGCATTTGGGTAGCATTTACGTAAGATATTGCAATAAACCGCAACGGCATGGTCAGGGCGGTTGCCTGCCTTGCCGCCCGCTGTATAGGCATCGTCGGAACGCTTTTTTTTGGCGGCGGTATAATGTGCCACCATACTGTCGATATTGCCCGAGGTTACAAAAAAGCCTAAATTAGGGCAACCGAACTGCTTAAAATCGGGGTATGCGGGGTCTTTCCAATCGGGCTGGGCAAGCACGGCAACCGTGTAACCACGGCTCTCCAGCAATCGGGTTAAAATGGCAACACCAAACGACGGGTGGTCAACATAACTGTCGCCCGTTATAAATACAAAATCTACACTTGCCCACCCACGCTCTGTCATCTCGGCACGGGTTATGGGCAAAAACTTATTCATCATCATAACCGCCGCCATCGCCGTCAGTTAAGGTTCCCGTATAGTTGCGGCGTTCAAGCCACTGTTGGTAGGTCATAAGCACATCACGGGGCTTGGAGCCTTGATGCGGCCCGACTATGCCCATTTGCTCCATATCGTCAATCATACGCCCTGCACGGGCATAGCCGACTTTAATTCTGCGTTGTATCATAGAAGTTGAGGCTTGTCCGGCATCTATAACAATTTTAATTGCCTCTTCCATTTTTTCGTCAACTTCTTCGCCGTCAAGCGTCATTGCCGATTCTTTTTTGCTTTTGTTAAGCTCCTCGGCGGCAATGCGGCGGATTTTTTCTTCTACTTCTTCGTTATATTGTGCCTGATATGCGGTTTTTATATATTTGGTAACGCCCTCGATTTCTTCATCGGAGGCATAGCAGCCCTGCACCCTTATAGGCTTTGGTGCACCAACAGGGGCAAAAAGCATATCGCCACGCCCTATTAGTTTTTCTGCACCGCCAATGTCTAAAATAGTACGAGAATCCACCTGAGAGCTAACTTTAAGCGAAATTCGGCTGGGGATGTTTGCCTTGATTACGCCTGTGATAACATTAACCGAAGGTCTCTGCGTGGCAATTACCAAATGCATACCTGCGGCACGAGCCATCTGTGCCAAACGGCAGATAGCATCCTCAACCTCGCTTGGGGCTGCCATCATCAAATCAGCAAGCTCGTCTATTGCAATAACAATAAAGGGCAATTTTTCTTTAGGTACGGGCAACCCGTTAACCTCAAGCACCATTTCTTCACCGTCAACCTGCGGGTTAGAGGCTATGTACTCTAAATTATCCTCAACAAGCTTGTTAAAGCCCGTAATATTTTTAACGTCGTACTCCGAAAACATTTTGTAACGCTGGAGCATCTCGGTAACCGCCCAGTTTAAGGCACCTGCGGCTTTTTTAGCATCCGACACAACCGAAACAAGCAAATGCGGAATACCCTTATATTTTGAGAATTCTACCATTTTCGGGTCGATAAGCAGCAGCTTTACTTCGTCGGGGTTTGCTTTGAACAATATGCTCAGCAAAATTGAATTTACACAAACCGATTTACCCGAGCCGGTAGTACCGGCAATAAGCAAATGGGGCATTTCGTCCAGATTTGCAGAAACAATATTGCCCGAAATATCCTTACCCAACACACAAGTAAGCTTGCTTTTGCCGTTGCGGAAAATATCCGAATCTACAAGCTCCCTCATAGAAACTGTGGTTACGATTTTATTCGGGATTTCTATGCCAACGGCGGGTTTGCCGGGTATAGGGGCTTCTATCCTAACTCCGTTTGCCGCCAAATTTAGTGCAATGTCGTCGGCAAGGTTTGTTATTTTGCTTATTTTAACACCGGGTGCGGGCTGCAGCTCGTAACGGGTAACCGACGGACCACGGCAAATGTTAATTATGTTTGCCAAAACGCCAAAGCTTTTTAAAGTTTCTACCAATTTGTCAGCATTGTTTTTAAGCTCGGTAATAGCACCCGAATCGTCGGAATTGTAGGGCGGGTGTAGCAACCGCAATGGCGGGAATTTGTACGCCTTTTTTTCACGCTTTGTGCGTGTGCCTTGTCCGGTGGGGCTAATGGGCACACTTTCGGGGTTGGGTTGTTTTGCACCTTCTTCATATACCTCTCCGGAGGAATGTGCCGTTGAAATGTCCTTTGCCACGACTGTTGCAGCAGCGTTTGCACCCTCGCCCTCGTTAGCCAGTTTTATTGCACCAAACAAATCGTCCACAGGGCTTTTTACCACGGCGTTTTCGTCCTCTGCACCAATAACATCAACACGTTTGCCGTTTTGCTCAATACTAAAGGGCAGGTCGATATCAACACCGGCATTTGCCGACGGTGTGTATGAACCTGTGCTGATTGGTATGTCGATTCCACCGCCGTATGTAGTGCTAAGCGGTACAACTTCGGCTGCCTTTTTGCGTTTTTTACCGCCAATAGACGGTATTAAAAACCAGCCTTTTTTATCGGGTTTATCGTTTTGCGGGTAGTTGTAGTGATAGTCGGGGTCAAACGTAGGCACGGGAGAAATTTCTTCCTCTTGCTCTTGCTGTGCATGCTCAATTGCGGCGGCACGGCTTTTGCGGACATAATCTACAGGTTTTTTTGCGGCACGCCCAAGGTCTTGCATAGACAAGCCTGTAACTACCATTATAAGCACAAATAGTACTAAGAACTCGATTATAACATCCGGCGGGTTGCCAAAGCAATAGTGCAGCGTATAGCCAACTATGCCGGAGAATAACCCCGCCCCCGCCGTAAAGACATTATCGGACTGCGAAGAAATGTTGTAAAGCCCGCCCAGAGCAGAAAAAAAGTCTTTGTTACTGACATTTTCTGCAGCACCCGTAAATGTGTAGAGCAGCGAACTGAAAAACAAAACAATAAAAACCGAAAGCACGGTTTTTAATATGTAGCGGTTATCGTTTGGGGCTTTAACCCTTAAAAACACAAAAAAACCACAGGCAACAGGCAGCAAAAGTGCACAAAACCCAAACAGCCCGAACATTATGCTGCGTAGCCAGTACCACGCATTCTCGCCCGAGGCGGGCACAAAAACCAATGCCAAAAAAAACAACGACAATGCAGCCAGCACGATTGTTGCAACACGGCTGTTTGGTTTGGTTGTTTTTGTTGTTGTCGTTTTTGAGTTATTGGAGCTTGGACTTTTTTTGCCGCTTGTGCCGCCGGCTTTTGGCGGACGCCCACGTTTTTTGGTAGCTGCCATTTTGTTCTCCTTTTTATTTTAAACCACCCGGATGATAAATTTAATTTTCTATTAAAATTTAATTAAAAAACAAAGCTTTCACACAAACCACCCCGTCTTCGCTAAAGCGAATCCACCCCTCCCCGGAGGGGAATATTTTCTCGCTCCGAGACTTTTGGATTAAGGTACGTCTTTTAATAACTAACTATATGGTTCGCTATCGGTCTATTGTATGTGCTAATATTCCCCTCCATGGAGGGGTGGCTGCTCCCTTAATAAATAATAAAATATATTTCTTATTGAAAATCTAAAAAAACAAAATATTTTTAGATTACACTGAGCAGACGGGGTGGTTTATTTAAAAATCAAACAAGTGGTGTTCCACTAAAAATATTATAACCGCTGTTAAGCTCAACAATGCTTATGATTGTTACAGCTATGCCGACAAGAGCCGTGTAAACTATAAATATGTACATACGGTCGGTTTTAAGCAGCCATTTAAACAATACAATTGAAAAATAACCAACCACTGCCGCTGCAATCATACCCGCTAAAATCATCGGTATGCCGGGCAGCTCGGGTCCGCCGGGGGCTGCGGGTACATCAAAGGCGTCTTTAAGCTCCAGCACGGCGGCTGCCAAAATTGAGGGAATTGACAATACACATGTGTAATCGAGTGCGGATTGGCGGTTTATGCCACGCAGTTGCCCAACGGCTAAGGTCGAACCCGAACGAGAAAGACCCGGCAAAACCGCTGCGACCATTTGCATTAAACCAACGCTAACAGCATCGAGCAAATTAAACCGTTTGCGACCGCCGCCGCTTTTTGTAAGCTTGCCGGCAGCTTTGTATTTTTGCTCGGTGTGTTTGTTTGCAAGCCCGCCCACCAACAGCAAAACCGAGGTTACAAGCAACGATAGCCCGACAACTATAAATGTTTTAGAGCCGCCGGCAAGCATATCGGCTAAATCTTTAATTTGCATATCGGTACCGATAATAGGCATAAACAGCAAAAACAACGGCAGCAAGCCGATTATTAGCATAACAATAAGGTTACGCCCCGGCGACATTTGCGACCACTTGAAATTGCCCTTGAAAATGTCGGCAATTAGCTTGCCAAAGTCTTTAATTAGCGACAAAATAAGCTTGCGGTAATAAAAGCAAACCGCCACCAGTGTGCCCAAATGGAGCATTACGTTAAAAAACAGGTTACCCTCGCCCGATTGCCCGAAAATGTGCTGAGTTATAGACAAATGCCCTGAGCTTGACACGGGTAAAAATTCGGTAATCCCTTGTACAATGCCTTGAATTATGGCTTCAAATATGTTCACAATATGCCTCCGTTATGTAGTGATTTTTATTTTTATAAAAAAATAAGATTTTTTTATTGAGATTATTGCTTCAAATATGTTCAAATGGCTTTCATTTTTAAAAAGTGTTTATTTTTTTTTAAAAAACAAACTATGTAGTCTCCGCTTTTTGCGGAGATATTTTATGAGATTTTTTAAAAAAAACAACAAACTCACTGCTCGTCTTCAATAAGGTTATAGAGGGCTTCTACCGCTTCGCTTAAAGAGCCGACTTCGTCAATAATACCCTCACGCACTGCTTTTTCGCCGTCTAAAATTGTGCCGACGTCCATTACAAGCTCGCCGGTGTTCATCACAAGCTCCGAATAACGCTCTTTGGTTATTGCCGAATTATCGGCAACAAAGGTTGTAATGCGGTCTTGCATACGCTGAAAATACTCAAAGGTTTGAGGCACGCCCAAAGTTAAGCCTGTTGTACGCACGGGGTGAGCCGTCATTGATGCACTTTTGGAGATAAAGCTGCGTTTTGCCGCCACCGCCAAGGGTATGCCTATTGAATGCCCGCCGCCTAAAACGATTGAAACTGAGGGCTTTTTCATACCCGAAATTAGCTCGGCAATTGCAAGCCCTGCTTCCACATCACCGCCGACCGTGTTTAAAATAACCAGAAGTCCGTCAATTCGTTCGTCCTCCTCAATTGCAACAAGCTGAGGAATAACGTGCTCGTATTTGGTGGTTTTGTTTTGCGGGGGCAAAATATAATGTCCCTCAATTTGACCTATGATGGTAAGGCAATGTATTGTTTTGCCCCGAACGGTAGTTATTACCGAACCCATTTCGTTAATTTGGCTTTGGTTTGGTTCAATATCCTCGTTTTGGTTTTGGCTTTGGTCGGGTTCGGCGGGGTTTGTTACAAATGTCGAGCGTTCGTTATCACTTGAATTTGTGCCGCTGCCTCTGGGGTTGCCGCAATTTTGCATTTTGCCGCTGCCGCAAGACGAATTGCTCTGCATCCCCACCCCTATCGGCACTTGGGTGGCAGACGGAGGAATTGGCGGCATATGGGGCGAACCGTCGTCGGGCGTTGTTGCAGTACCAACGGACGAAACAAGAGAATAATCTTTTTTATTAATAGTTTGTTTATTCATAAGTTATGCACCTCTTGGGTAGTATGCCCGATGCACAACTGAAAATTCTTGCACACACTGCTGTTTTGCAGCTGCAATAATTTTTGGCAAAACAAAATATTTCAAGTTATATTATACCAGTTTATAAGTGTTTGTCAATTAAATCAATTAAATTTGTTGACAAACTCGGCAGCAATAACTATAATATTTTTAAGACAAGTGGCAAATTTTGGAATCTTGCAAAAATCTTAATTTTAGCAAGATATTTTACAACAATAAATAACAAAACATTTTTTAAGGAGCATATTTTGACAACAACAGCGATTTACGGCATTTTGATTGTAGTTTGCATTGTTATAGCTGCGTTTTTTTCTATGGTAGAGACTGCATTTTCCTCGGTTAACACCATACGCCTGCACAGCCTTGCCGACAGCGGCGGCCGCAAAAGCAAAAAAGCCGAATCGGCACTTAAAGTAACAAAAAATTTCGACAAGGTTTTAACCACCATACTTATTATGAACAATGTGGTTAACTTTGCTTGCTCGTCGGTTTCTACTCTGCTGTGTATGGATTTGTTCGGCAATTTAGGTGCTGCGATTTCTACCGGGGCTACAACATTTTTGGTTCTGACTTTTGGAGAGATTACGCCAAAGTGCATTGGCAAAGAAAACAGCGAATCTATAGCTCTCTACACAGCCGGTATTTTGCGTGGGCTGACAGTTTTGCTAACCCCGCTTGTTTATTTTTTTATTGGAGTTAAAACCCTTGCACTGCGGCTGACCAAAACCGATAATTCACCCTCGGTTACCGAGCAAGAGCTGCGGTATATTATAGAAAATATGGAAGAACAGGGAGTTTTGGAAGCCGCCGAAAGCGATATGGTGCAGTCGGCGTTTGAATTTGACGAAAAAACGGTGCAAACCGTTATTACCCCACGTGTTGACGTTATAGCACTCGACATCGACGACGAACCCGTTTTTAACCGTGATATTATAATTAAAGAACGCTGCTCACGCATCCCCGTTTATAAAGACAGCCCCGATAACATCATCGGCATTTTGTACTCACGAGAATACCTTGAAGCTCTTATTGCAAGCAACGGCACAAAACCCGCCTTAACTGCAAGCGAGCTGAACGCCCTGCTTAAACCTCCCTATTTTATTTATAAAACAAAAAAACTCAACCAAGTTCTCAGCGAATTTAAGAAAAACCAGATTAATATGGCTATTGTAACCGACGAATACGGCGGCACGCTGGGGCTGGTAACTATGGAAGATTTGCTTGAAGAAATTGTGGGCGAAATTTGGGACGAGGACGAAGAAGCCGAAACCATGTATGCCAAAAACCCTGCGGGCGGTTACACCGTGTCGGGCGATATGGAGCTTGAAGAGCTGTTTGAGCTTTTTGGAACCGACAGCAAAAAGTCGGGCATAAACTCCGAGAACGAAGCCCTCACCGTGGGCGGGTTTATTCATAACAATTTAGATAAAATCCCGCAAATAGGCGAAAGCTTTGAAGCCGGTGGCTTGGTGTTTACTGTTGACGATGCCGCCGACCAGCGGGTTATTAGGGCAAGTGTTAAAATGGTTGAGTGATTTTTAAAATTGCAAATGGCAAGTGGCAAATTAATTTAATAAAAAAAATGCAGCCCCGAGCTAAAAAACTTGGGGCTGTTTTTAAATGGCAAAATGCGAAAAATTCACTCTTGACATTTTATATATATATATATAATGAAGTTTGAACTATTTGCAACAAAAATTGGTTAATATTTTGTTGAAAATTTATATTTAGAAGGTTTAAAATTATGTGTAACAAACTTATGAAAAAAAGAACGCTATTAATAAAAGTTGCCGCTTTTGCCGTTGTTGCTGTGCTGGCTGCTACGTTGTTTGCCGGTTGTTCTGCTAATGGCAACAGCGGGCAGACACCTGTTAATCAAAACAATAATAATGCTCAGGGGGTGCAAACGCCTGTAGGGGATAATAGTGAGAGTGAAAAGTTGGAAGAAATTGTTATAGAAGCAAAGAACTTAGATGATAAGTACTATTTTCCATCTTTTTCTGGTGGTAATTACGGTGACAGAACAATTAAATATACCTACTTAGGAATTGAAGGTGCTTATTGGGGAGATTTAGAGAATGGCGTTCCTAATGGTAGCGGTTCTTTTTTTGATTCTTACGAATATATTGGCGATAAACTTTCAGCGGATGGTAATACGGTTGCACTAGGTATGTTTGAAAATGGTCATCTCGTAGAAGGAGAATTGTATGATTATAAAGGCGGCACATATGAAGGACATTTTTCAAATGATAAACCGAATGGGTATGGCGAACTGACAATAAATGATGTTGAATATGTTGGTGATTTTGTTGACGGAGACTTAACTATAGGTGTAATTTATTATGATGTTGTGGATGTTTATTTGGGTGAAATTTCCAATCTTCAACCTAACGGATATGGCACGAAAAGAACTGTTAAATCAAATCTCAACGGCACCGATGTTACAAGAGAATCATCATTCACAGACAGCGGCTATTACCAAAACGGAAAGCTTGTGCGTGCAATAGCAATGCCATCAGAAGCGACAAACAGCGGAAATAATAATTCCAACAACTCCGGCAACAGCGGCTCGGGCAGTATTGAATTTAATTCGGGCAGTAATAGCGGATCGAACCTACAAACTTGCTACACTTGCGGCGGCGACGGTAAACAGCAATGCACTTGGTGTAACGGGCTTGGAAGAGAGCGTGAATGGGTGCCGGGAATTGATGTTGGCGAAAGTTGGGGTGTTGACGGTAGCTATGAATATGTTACTT
>JAISII010000132.1 GCA_031262125.1 Oscillospiraceae bacterium
GTTTTTAATTTACATAACCTACGGCATCATCGGGGGTTTTGGCGTTGGCATGGCATATAACTCGGTTGTTTCTGCTGCTCCAAAATGGTTCCCCAAAAAACGGGGGCTGGTTACAGGCATAAGCGTGTTCTCGTTTGGGTTTTCTACCGTTGTTTTTGCCCCTCTGATTGAGTGGATGGTTGCACAGGTTGGCGTGCAAAACACATTTTTAATTTTAGCCGGTGTTTTTTGTGCGGCGACTTTGCTGCTTTTTAAATTCATCGTTACCCCCGAATCGGTAGCAACCGCACCTATTCAATACTCGGGTCGGCAGTATTCATCCTCTGCTATGCTTAAAACCCCGCAATTTTACCTTATTGCAATTACAATGATGTTCGGCACGGCTGCATATTTTGTGCTTAACCCATCGTTTGTTACAATGGCACAAGGGCGAGATTTAGCCGAGGTTGCAACATATCTTGTTATGTTTACCGGCATTGCCAACGCATTGGGCAGGTTGGCTTTGGCTTCGCTTTCCGACAAAATCGGCCCTGTAAAGGCATCTATCGTAATCTATGCCGCAATGGCAGTGTGCATAGGGTTGCTTACTTTTGCTACCGGCTGGCTGCTGTTTGCTGCAATAAGCGTAATAGTTTTTTGCTACGGCGGCACATCGGGCGTGTTTATGCTTATGACAGGCGAATATTTCGGCGGCAAGTTCCAAGGGGCAAACTTTGGTGTTGTAATGCTCAGTTTTGCACTTTCTGCACTTGTTTTCCCGTTATTAATGGGCGGCGTGAATGACGTTATTAAGTTTAGCATTTTAGCTGTGCTTGCATTCATCGGAGTTTTGATTTTTGTTATTCTGCCTGCGATTAAAAAGAAGAACGAAAAATAAAAAATAAATTTTTATTTATTCTACCAACGGGCGGCGTAAATGACGTTATTAAGTTTAGTGTTTTAGCCGTGCTTGCCTTTATTGGTGTTCTGATTTTTGTTGTTCTGCCTGCGGTTAAAAAGAAAAACGAAAAATAAAAAAATTAATTTTTTAAATAAAAATAGATTTGTACAATTAAGTACTGGAGTTTTGTTATGAAAAAGCTGTTAATGGGCAACGAAGCCATTGCTTTGGGTGCAATGCACGGAGGTGTAAAGGTGTTTACCGGCTACCCCGGCACGCCCTCTACCGAGGTTTTGGAAACGGTTGCAAAAACCAATAAAGACGAGGTTTATGCCGAATGGTCAACCAACGAAAAAAGTGCCCTTGAGGTTGCTGCGGGAGCGGCAATAAGCGGGGTAAGCTCGATGGTTACTATGAAGCAGGTTGGTCTTAATGTGGCATCCGACCCGTTAATGAGCTTAAACTATGTGGGCGTTAAAGGGGCAATGGTAGTTTATGTTGCCGACGACCCGGGTCCTATTTCCTCCCAAACCGAGCAAGACACACGGCATTTTGGGCGGTTTGCAAAATTTGTGGTTTTCGACCCTGCCACGCCCGAGGAAGCCTACACAATGGTAAAGGATGCCGCTGCACTTTCAAAAAAAATCGGGCGACCAGTAATTTTTCGCTCTACTACCCGCATTTGCCACGGCTATGCTTCGGTTGATATTGCAGACGAAAGCTTTGGCGGCGATTGGCACGGCAGCTTTAGCAAAGACGGCGGTCGTTGGGTTATCTTCCCAAGGCTTGCATATAACAACCACCTTAAAATCGAGGATATGCTGGAGCAGCTCTCGGACGAATTTGCAAGCTACCCCGGCAACGAGTTAAGCGGCAGCGGCAAGGTTGGCTTTGCTTCGGGCGGCGTTTCGTGGCAATATCTTAACGAAGCATTGGCAGATAACCAAAGCGACTATAAAAAGCTTAAAATTGGCACATACCCCCTCCCCGAAAAATTAGCCCTTGACTTTTTAAGCGGGCTGGAGCAAGTTTTGGTCGCCGAAGAGCTTGACCCCGTTATTGAGGACGAGCTGCTGCGTATTTGCGGCAAATACAACCTAAATGTAAAAATCTGCGGCAAACGCACAGGCAATGTTCCCCGTGCGGGCGAGCTGTCCTCTCAAATTTTAAAAACGAGCATTTCCGCCTTTTTGGGCAATGCACAAACAAATAATACACCAACCGATAAACTAAGCGAAATTAAAGATAAAATCCCCGTGCGACCCCCTGTTTTGTGTGCGGGTTGCCCTCACCGAGCATCGTTTTTTGCGGTTAAGGATGCAATAAAAGGGCGAAAAGCCACGTTCTCGGGCGATATTGGCTGCTATACACTGGGCAACGCACAACCGCTGGATATGGTAGACACCTGCCTTTGTATGGGGGCGGGCATTACACAAGCACAAGGCCTGTGCATAACCGAACCCGACGTGCTGCATTTTGCCTTTGTGGGCGATTCAACATTTTTCCACACCGGCATACCAAACCTTATTAATGCGGTTTATAATAACCACAACATTATTCTTTGCATTTTAGATAACTCAACAACGGCGATGACAGGCGGTCAGCCCCATCCGGGCATAGCCAAAACCCTTATGGGCAAGCCCGCCAAAAACATGAGCATAGAGGCGATTGTGCAAGCAATCGGCGTAGATTCGCTTGAGAGCGTAAACGCATTTGATTTGAACGAA
This sequence comes from Oscillospiraceae bacterium, assembly GCA_031262125.1. Lineage (GTDB taxonomy): Bacteria > Bacillota > Clostridia > Oscillospirales > Acutalibacteraceae > JAISII01. The sequence continues at coordinate 2,608 of JAISII010000132.1, forward strand.
TGCCGCAGTGCGGTTAATCGTGCCGCAGCCAACCTCGGTGTAAATGTAATCATCTTTAAGGGGCTGTGCATTAATCTGCTTAAAGAACGCAGCACTTGCAAGGTTGACGAAGCCGTCTGCACAAGCTGCGGGCTGTGTGTCAGAAAACTCGGCTGCCCAGCACTATCGCTAAACGGCAAAAACAGGCAGGCAGTTATAGATGAATCTTTATGCACGGGCTGCGGGCTGTGTGCACAGGTGTGCGGGTTTAAAGCGGTTTTAAAGGAGAATTTATCTTGACAAATATTTTATTAGTAGGTGTTGGCGGGCAGGGTAGCATTTTTGCTTCTCGGGTTTTGGGCCGTACGGCAATAGCAGAGCAGCTTAACGTGCGTGGCAGCGAAACAATCGGTATGGCACAGCGTGGCGGCAGTGTTGCAAGCCATTTACGCATTGCAAAGGGCGAGGTTTTCAGCTCGCTTATCCCGCAAGGGCAGGCAGATGTTATAATTGC
>JAISII010000179.1 GCA_031262125.1 Oscillospiraceae bacterium
CGAAATTTAAGAGTAATTTTAGCTACATATAAATTGTTTTGTCGCTCCCCCCACGGGGAGCGTGGATCGAAATATACTTCATTGCTCCATTCCAAATTTTTCAACGAGTCGCTCCCCCCACGGGGAGCGTGGATCGAAATAATCTCATACAACCCCAACAGTGGGTATATGCCGATGTCGCTCCCCCCACGGGGAGCGTGGATCGAAATTCCTTTTAGTTATGCTTTTTCGTTAAAAATGTAAGTCGCTCCCCCCACGGGGAGCGTGGATCGAAATTTCGGTAGGCAAACTATCTTTCATTTTTAAAGCTGTCGCTCCCCCCACGGGGAGCGTGGATCGAAATTAATGTTATGCTGGATTTGGGCGAAACAACCAATTGTCGCTCCCCCCACGGGGAGCGTGGATCGAAATCCTTTTGGAGTGATTATATTATATCATACTGCTTGCGTCGCTCCCCCCACGGGGAGCGTGGATCGAAATTGCTTTACTGCTGCTACTCCAACGGACATTCGCTTGTCGCTCCCCCCACGGGGAGCGTGGATCGAAATAATGATGGAACAGAAGAAACAACTCAAGCTGTACGTCGCTCCCCACACGGGGAGCGTGGATCGAAATAAATTTTGCCCGCAGCTCAACAACTTTTCCCAGCGTCAGTGGACGCTTTCTCCGTTCCGGACTTTTGGAGCGGAATTTTTGTTTTGTTCTCGATAACCAAAGCATCTTTTTTGTCAGATGATTCCAAATATGCGGCTGTCGCCGCAGTGAAAAGTGAACAGTGAACAGTTAATAATGAACAATATGAATTGCAGCCGCAAACATTTTACCGCATATTTGTATTGTTCATTGTTCATTAGCACAAAGTGCGGCTTCACTGTTCATTTTTCACTAAAAGAGGCATCTTTTCATCAGTATCCCAAATAAGCGGCTGTTGCCGCTTTTTTTATTTAACCTTTACATAATGTTTAACCCTCTTTGCGACTTTTTTTAGCTTTTTATTGATTTTATATCTCTTATGTGATACAATTGCTAAGATAGAATTAAATTGCTATCCGAATAACTCAGTGGATTAAATAATATTTTTGAAAGTGGTGATTTGTTTGGCGTTTTTTGACAGAATTAAATTTGACGGTTTAGCAAGCAACGAGTGGCTTGTGTATAAGCACCCGTCCGAAAAACTGGTGTTCGGCTCACAACTGATAGTGGGCGAAGGGCAAGCAGCCGTTTTTGTAAAAAGCGGGCAAATTTGCAGCGTTTTTGATTCAGGCACATATACGCTAAGTGCACAAAATCTTCCTCTTATTCAGAACTTAATAAATGCACCTTTTGGCGGCAAAACACCTTTTACAGCCGAAATTTACTACCTTAACAAAACAACAAAGCTTGATATAGCTTGGGGAACAAACGACCCTATTTTGCTTATCGACCCCAAATATAATGTAAGATTGCATATAAGAGCTTTTGGGCAAATGGGTTTAAAGCTCAAAAATTGCGGGCTTTTTATAAAAGAGCTTATCGGCGTAATGACACCTTCTGAAATGGTTAGTTTTGATGCTCTTTATCAATATTTTAAAGGGCTTGTGATTCAAAAAATCAAAGTTGTTATTGCCGATATTATTATAAACGACAAAATTTCTGCCTTAGAGATTGCCCCACATATAAATGATATTTCTAAAAAAGCAGAAGCCGAAATCGACACTGAATTTGAAAAGTTCGGGCTCGATGCCGTTAATTTCTTTATTCAGTCAATTAACTTCCCGGATGAAGACTTTAACGCTATCAACAGTATTCTTGAACAGCGTGCAGAGTTTGACCTTATGGGAGATTCGAGGTATGCAACAGCCCGAAGCTTTGATGTGTATGAAGGTGCGGCAAATAACAGCGGCGGTGTAGCAGGTGCATTTATGGCAGGTGCAGTCGGGATTGGTGCTGGGGCAGCAATAGGCACGCAAATGCCAAATATAATCGGCAACCCAACTAACGCTGCACAAGGCAATGCTTCTGCCTTTATTTTGTGCGGCAAATGCAACAGCAAAAACCCGGAAGGAACAAAATTTTGCCCGCAGTGCGGCGAAAGTGTGGTTACAAAAACTGCACCATCGCTAAAATGCCCAAGCTGCTCTGCCGAGGTTGCACAAGGTTCTAAATTTTGCAATATATGCGGCGAAAAGCTCGGTCCCAACAACTGCCCCGATTGCAACGCCGAAGTGCCGGCAAACTCTAAGTTCTGCCCAAACTGCGGCAAGAAATTTTAAGTTTAAATATCATTTTTATAATAAACGGTCTTGCCCATAAAAACAATACTTACATTTATTAATCAAGAAAGGATTACTGCCGAATATGAAAAACAAAAATTCGTCTTTAGGCACTGTTTTGGCTACTGCAATAACAGTTTTTATCAGTGCAATAATAATTTTCGCACTTACTTCGGTTTTTAACATTATGCAGCAAAACTGTGCTGTGCCTGCACTTGTTTTTGCAATTATAAATTTAATAATTATTTGCACAATTGTAATATGCACTCGTGTAATAGCGGCAAAATCATCGGTTGCATCATATATTCAACTTGCATTTGCAACTGCTTTATATACCCTGCTGCAATTTGTTCAATTGTTATTAAGTGCATCGTTTTGGTCTGTAAATTTTTACATACTATATCATTTGGTTTTACTCGCTCTGTGGATGATTATTGCAGCAGCAATTTATTCAATTGGAAGAAAAAGCAAAAAACAAGATAAGGAGAATTTGTAATGAGCAAAAATTTAAAATGTTCGCAGTGCGGTGCCGGAGTTACCCCCGAGGCTACCGCTTGCAAATACTGCGGCAGTGCAATTGCCGCTGTACAACAGCCTGTACAGCGACCTACGCCCCCTGTTCAGCAACCGAACCCCTATGTTGGGCAGCCTGTGCAGCCGCAAGCACCTAACTACGGTTATCAACAACAGCCACCTATTCGTCAATCGGCACTGCCTTTATCTCCGATAAACCCTGCTTGGCCGCTTAAAAACAAGTACGTTGCAGGGGTACTTGCCATTTTGTTCGGGACTTTCGGAGTTCATAGGTTTTATTTAGGCAATGCGGGTTTAGGCATATTATACATTCTTTTTTTCTGGACGGGCATACCTACGATTATAAGCTTTTTTGAAGGTATTGTTTATTTTTTTAGTAACGATTTTAATTTTCAGGTAAAACACCGTGTGCGTTTAAAGTAGGTTGGCTGCTTTTTAGATTTCTTTGCACAATAGTGCTTAAAATCCGACATCACCATTAATATACAGCGGGTACTTCTCTTTATTGGGAGGTACCCGCTTTTGCATACCAATTTTTTCTCCTTTAAAATTTCAAATAAGCAAACCAACTCTTCAAATAAAATTAAAATTATGCACATATTTTGTTCAATTGCTTGACATTTTCTTCGCAAAATGTTATAATTTTTACCAATAAATGTATTTTGCGACTTTTTTGCTCTGCTATAAAAAACAAAGCTGCCGTTTGTTATTAAAAATAGCAATATGGGCAATTATACTCGGCTTTATAAACGTGCGAATTTTAAAAATTGAGGGGTGATAAATCTATATAATTACAAAAACCACATAGCTTTGCAACAATACAGAGCAAAGAAACAAGGGTTAATTTGTTAGCCCAAATAATTTTAAGAAAGAAGGAATACAAATGACAAAGCAATTACGGCAAAATTTATCAAAAAAAGTTGTACCGATTACCCTAATAATTGTGCTGCTGCTTACGCTTGTACCGTTTACGCAATTGCGTGCGTCGGCATATGCAGAAAGCTTGGGTAATGTAATTTCGGCGTATGCAAACGGCGATTTTATAAACATAACGGTAGACAACGGCACAGAACCGGGCGACGACATACTCGAACTGCAAGTATGCGAAAACGATATTCTGCGGGTTAATTATCGCCCTAACGGCATTTCTTCAAGCCCCTCTACCCCAATTATCGACCCCGACAAAACTTGGAGTGCCGTAGGAGCATCAATTAACACAAGCACAAATCCTATGACAATTCAAACATCGGATATGCGTATTGAAATTCAAAAATACCCCTGCCGTATGACGGTTAAAAAATCCGATGGCACTGTTTTGTTTTGGGAAGCTTCCGGTTCAGGCGGCGGTGTTTTCCACGACGGCGTACGCTTTGTTCGCAGCCCCGGGCAAAATATGTACGGGTTGCACAGCTATTCTTGCTTTGAAGAAAACGGCGACCTGCTGCGTAACAACGACAACGGTTATTCCGTAAACGGCGGCTATCAAGGCAGCTCGGGCGGACCGTTTATGTGGTCAACAGCCGGCTATGGTTTGCTTGTTGATTCGGACGGCGGTTACCCGTATTTGAACAGTACCGACAACAAAATGGAATTTTATTACGGCGGCACCCCCGAACAGGGACGCCGCTATGAAAAAGAAAACGTAGAATACTATATAATGCTCGGTCAGCCCGAAGGCGTTATGGAAAACTATGCCCACATAACAGGGACGTCTCCACTAATGCCCGAATGGTCTATGGGCTTTTCTAACTATCAATGGGGCATCGACCAAAACGAGCTTTATAACGTGGTAGAAACTTACCGTGCAAAAAACATACCCATCGACAGCTATGGTCTTGATTACGACTGGAAAAACTACGGTCAGGACAATTACGGTGAGTTTACATGGAACACAACAAAATTCCCCAACTCTTCAACAAATCAGCTAAAAGATGATATGAACGATTTGGGTATGAAGCTTATCGGAATAACAAAACCCCGCATTGTTACTAAACATCTTGACGGCACAACGTGGACACAGCAAGGTGCATATGCAAACTCGCATAACTTCTTCTACCCCGGGCACCCCGAGTACCGTGATTATTTTGACCCGTACTACTATGTTCGCAGCATCGACCCATATAAAGCCGATGCCCGTGCATGGATTTGGGAACATTCTATAGGTGCTTATGACAAAGGCATTGCCGGCTGGTGGAACGACGAAACCGACAAAATCGACTCGAACGGCACAAGCAACTGGTTTGGCAACTATACCACACTGCATATGTCGCAGGCTATGTACGAAGGTCAACGCAGCTATACAAACGACGAAACACGTGTTTGGCAAACGGCTCGTGGTTACTACCCCGGCACGCAACGCTACGGCACAACAATTTGGTCGGGCGACGTTGGTGCAGGTTTTTATAAGGGCGAGCTTTCTAACCCGTGGCCTGCAGGCTTAAACGAGCAAAAAGCAACAATGCTTTCAACAATCAACACAGGGCAAATGAAGTGGGGTTCGGACGGCGGCGGGTTTAACCCGGCAGACCAAGCACCAAGCCCTGAGCTTTATACCCGCTGGGTGCAGATGTCTACATTTGTGCCGGTTGACCGTGTGCATGGTCAGCTTAACCAAAAACGCCAACCGTGGCAATACGGCTATACTGCCGAGGAAGCAACAAAAGCCGCCAACCAACTGCGTTACTCGCTAATTCCGTATATGTACTCCTACGAATACAAAGCTATGGAAAAAGGCGTTGGGCTTGTAAAACCCTTGATGTATGATTACCCCAACGACCAAACAGCAGCAAATTACACCGATGCTTGGATGTTCGGCGACTGGCTGCTTGTTGCACCTGTAACAGAACGCTATCAAACAACCCATTGGATTTATCTGCCCGCAGGCGAATGGATAGATTACAACACCGGCGTTGTTTATAACGGTGGTCAATATATACCTTATTCTATCGACAATGTAACGTGGACAGATATGCCTATGTTCATTAAAAAAGGTGCTATCATCCCCACACAAAAAGTTCTTGATTACACAACGCAAGAAACAATTACCGACGTTTTTGTTGATGTTTTTGCCGACACTGCAAAAACCACCAACTTTACTTTCTGCGACGACGACGGTACTTCTTACGATTATGAAAACGGCGAGTTCTACAAACAAGTTATAAGTGCAAAAGATAACGGAGCAAGCGGCATTAACGTTAATTTTGCAGCAAAAACAGGTTCTTATAATTCGGACGTTGAGTATTTTTATGCAAAAATACACGGCAAATCGGCAACAAATGTTACTGTAAACGGCTCTGCTATACCCGCACGTACTGACTTTAACGCACTTAAAGCAACTGGCGGGCAAGGCTATGCAACAGGCAAAGATATTTACGGCGATGTTACCTATGTTAAAGTTACCGCAGGCACTGCCAAAAATATTGTTGCAACGGGCAGCACATCGGTTGCAGCAGACGGCACATATTACGAAGCCGAAGACGCCTCGCTTTCGGGCAAAACAATTGCAACAAAAGCCGGTGCAAACAACAACCATACAGGTTACACCGGTTGGGGCTTTGCCGACAGTTTATCGGGCGACGATGCTGCTGTAACATTTTATGCAAAAACCAAAGCAGGCGGCGAGTTCCCTGTTAACATTCGCTATTCTAACGGCACTGGTTCAAACAAAACAATGAGCATTTATGTTAACGGTGCATATTCAACACAGGCAACCTTTGCACCAACTGCCAATTGGGACAGCTGGAGTACTTTGGAAACAGATTTGCAATTAACCTCCGGTTTGAACATAATTACCGTGCAATATGATGCCGACAACGGCGATACGGGTTCAATAAATATCGACAACGCTTTTGTTCCTTTCTTCCCCGAGGTTGCACGTTACGAGGCTGAATCGGCAGCGTTGCATAATGGTACAGCACGTGCTACAAACCATTGGTTCTATTCAGGTTCGGGCTTTGTTGCCGGTGTAGAATCGGTAGGCACCGAAGTTGAGTTCCGTGATTTCCCCGTAGAGAACTCCGGTACATATCAAGTTAACCTACGTTATGCAAACGGCAACGGCACAAGCAAAACTCTTAATATGTACGTTAACGGTTCTTATTACACAACTGCAACACTCACAAGCCCAAGTTCTAATTGGAACGAATGGAGTACCTGGAGCCAAAATGTTGCGTTGCAAGCAGGCAAAAACACAATCTCGTTTAAATATGACAGCGGCAACTCAGGGTACGTAAACCTCGACACTCTGGATATTAAGTATGTTTCTGCCGCAAATATTACAGGCACAAATCTGCTTGATAACGGCAGTTTTGAACGCCCGACGAATGAATCAAGCAATTGGACAGAATGGCACCCCACAGGGCAAACTTTAGCCTATGGTGTAGACCAAGGCATAACACTAAGCCCGCCCGAAACCGCTCGTGAAGGCGATAAACGTGCTTACTTCTATTTGGCAAATGCATACCAGCAAAGTATTCACCAATCGGTTGGCGTTGCAAACGGCACATACAAAGTTGAATTTTGGGTACGCAGTGTGGGCACAACCCCATCTATAGCCCGCTGCGAAGTTACACCGTCCGGCAGCTCTTCAATTTACACTAACATTGCCCCCACATCGCAATGGAAGCATTACACCATAAGCAACATAAGTGCAAACGGCAGCATAGATGTTGGGTTTTATGTTAATTCTCCCGGTGGTACAACTGTGCAAATCGACGGTGTAAAGCTGGTTAAAACAGGTTAATTTACCTTTAAATTAAAATTATTTTAAACAACTGCAAAACGCCGCCGCACTAATTTTAGTGCGGCGGCGGAGGTTTATAGATGCTCTTTCTCCTTCCGTCAGAGGTACGCTGCTCGCTTTCTCCCCCTATCGGCTTCGCCGATTTTCCCCCTCCCGGAGGGGGACTTTTTTGGCTTTCTTTCTGAGTGTACCTCAAAGCCTCCCACACCAGATGTCAGAAATCAGATGTTAGAGGTTAGACATTGCGGCGTAGCCGCTACTTGCAAAATGTTTCATTTTGCAAAGAGGAGCAACCAACCGAAAAGCGTAGCTTTTTGCACAAGGTGCAAAAACAAGCTCAAAAGGGCGAGTTGCGACGAGGAGGTGGCAGGGCGTAGCCCTGACGGAAGGAGAAAAATAGCGGCTTCGCCGCTAAATCTTTTCTCTTGCCTCTGTCCTCTTGCTTCTATGATGGGATGTCGACGAAGCCGACAGGGGGAGATAAGATTTGGGCTATGCTTTTAGTCTATTGATTGTGCAAATATTCCCCTCCAGGGAGGGGTGGATTCGCTTTAGCGAAGACGGGGTGGTTTGTGTATAAATTGCAAGTAGCAAATGGTGGTTTATGCAGCAACTTTAAAACAAAGCTTGAACTTTGCACCTTTGCGTGATATTATAGTTTTATAACAACATTAGGCTAACCCCCATTTTGCAGAGGATTTTTTAATGAAAATTAACCGATTACTTGAAATAGTAACTATACTTCTCAACCGTGAAACAGTTACGGCTAAAGAGCTTGCAGACCGTTTTAATGTTTCTACACGCACTATTTACCGTGATATTGATGCTTTGTCCTCTGCGGGAGTTCCCGTTTATATGAGCAAGGGCAACAGCGGAGGTATATCTTTGTTAGAAGATTACACGCTGAATAAAACCATGCTCTCTAAAAGCGAGAGCGAAGGGCTGCTTCTGTCGCTCAAAGCAATGGGTGCAACAAGCTACCCCGAAGCCGCTACCGTTTTAGAAAAAATCAGTTCTGTTTTTAAGGGTAACCGAACGCATGATTGGGTTGAGGTCTATTTTGAGGGATGGTGCAGTAAAGTCAACGAGCAGGATAGGTTTGGCAAAATAAGGGATGCTATAGTTAGCAACAAAGTTATTAGCTTTGATTACATAAACGGCAACGGCATCAAAAGCAATCGCTGTGCCGAGCCTGTTAAACTGATTTTTAACGCCCACGCTTGGTATCTGATTGCCTATTGCTTAAAACGAAACGAACATCGAATGTTTAGGCTTTCAAGAATCAAGAATGTGCAAATAACCGACAAACATTTTGATTTACGCAAAATAGAAGAATACGAAAATCAAGTCCCCCACTCCCCTTTGATAGAACTGAAAATGCGTTGCAGCGGAAAAGTGATGTACAGAATATACGACACCTTTGACGAGGATTGTATAAGCAAAAATGATGACGGCAGTTTTGATGTAACCGCAACTATACCCGAAGATGAATGGCTTTACGAGTTTATATTATCTTTGGGGAATAATGCCGAAGTGATTTTGCCTGAAAATATCCGAGGAATAATCAAAACCCGTGCAAAAGAAATTTTAGATAAATATTAAAACTTTCTCAAATATGACATACAGCTGTCGCTGCGGTTTGATATACTATATGTACGGCGATGAACCTGCATGGTTCATAAAAAAGCCGAAATAATCAGGAGGTCTTACAAAATGAAAGCATCACCATATTTAGTTTTTAACGGCAATTGCATAGAGGCAATAGCCCTCTACGAAAAAGCGTTTGGCACAAAGGCAACCTATTGCCAATACAAAGACGCACCGTCGTCGGAGCATTTTCCGATAACGCCGGAAACGGCAGAGTTTGTTATGCACGGAGTATTGCCTATTGGTAAAGAATCTATTTATCTTTGCGACACAACACCCGACCAACCATCTGCTTTTGGCAACGGTTCTTTCGCTTGCGTAGAATTTGACAATGCCGAAGCTGTAAAAGCAGCATTTGAGATTTTAAAAGACGGCGGTAAAGTTTTTTGCGAAGCACAAGAAACATTTTGGAACAACTGCTATGCAGAGCTTGAAGACAAATTTGGACTTAAATGGACGCTTATGATTGAATGCACCTGTACTGAAGAATGTGCCACAGGAAATAATCCGAATTGCACCTGCCAAGGTTGCCGCTGTAAAGAAAACGCATCCGAGGGGAAGCCCTCATGTTAAAAAAAGCTTTGGTAATTATAGATATTCAAAACGATATTACAAAGAATTACAAGGATATAATCGACAATATCAATACAAGTATCGATTGGGCTGCTCAAAATAATATTCCTGTTGTGTATATCCGGCACAACAACCTGTCATTAGGAACAAGGACTTTTAAACCTGACACAAAAGGTGCGGAATTAGCCTCGGATATGAAAATAGTTTCGGATAATATTTTTACAAAAACAAAGGGCAACGCACTAACAAGCGAGGGGTTCGCAGAGTTTATCAAGGAGAATGATATAGGTGAGTTTTATATTGCCGGAGCGGATGCCACCGCTTGTGTGAAATCGACTTGCTATAATATGGCTAAAAACGGCTATGATGCAACCGTTTTGTCGGACTGCATTACCAGTTGGGATAAAAAGAAAATCCCCGAAATGCTGCGTTATTATGAAAGCAAAGGCTGTAAAACCATTACCTCAAACGACCTGATGGCAAAGGAATTATAAAGTATGAACTGGGAACCATGGACAGGCTGCTATGCGGCAAGCGACGGCTGTGCCAATTGCTATTTTTACGGGCCAAATGCAAAACGGCACGGGCAAAACACTATCACCAAAACTGACAAGTTCGATTGGCCGATACGCAAAAATAAAAACGGCGAATACAACATCAAGGGTAATAAAATACTTGCCACCTGTTTTGCGACCGATTTTTTTCTGCCCGAAGCAGACGAGTGGCGTAGCGTTGCTTGGGCGATGATAAAAGAGCGGCAGGATATTGATTTTCTTATTCTTACAAAGCGTATTGACCGTTTTAAAGTGGCTTTACCCGATGATTGGGGGGACGGCTACGACAACATAAACATTGGCTGCACGGTAGAAAATCAATCTTTGGCAGACCAACGCCTGCCGTTGTTTTTATCGTACCCTATCAAACGCCGCTTTATAGCCGCATCGCCGCTGCTCGGCGAAATTGACCTGTCTGCTTATTTAAAAACCGGCGGCATCGACCATGTTACCGCCTCGGGCGAGAGCGGAAGAGATGCCCGCATATGCGATTACGATTGGGTTTTAAGCATACGGGAGCAATGCATAAACGCCGGTGTTACCTTTTGGTTTAAGTCATCGGGGTCGCTGTTTAAACAAAACGGCGTTGTGCAAAAAGTTAATCCGTTCCAGCAAGGCAATGTTGCCAAAGAGTGCGGCATTAACATTTTAAACGGGAAAAGGTTGTTTTGAAAACCCCGCAAACCACCCCGTCTTCGCTAAAGCGAATCCACCCCTCCACGAAGGGGAATTTTTCCGCACCGCCGAGACTTTAGCTTACCCTTTCTCTCCTTCCGTCAGCTTTAAGGAGCAAGAGACAAGATGCAAGATGCAAGAAAAAACCCGCCCTAATTTTGCAAAGGGCGGGTTATCATATTATTTTCTCGTTTTACGCCATCGGCTTACCTATATTCCCCATCTCCAACAGTGCCAAATGCTTTTGTATTGCAGTAGCATCGCTTACTGTTACAATGCCGTCGCCGTCTGCGTCGGCTGCTTTTAGTTTGTCAGCGTCTAAAAGCTCCAACAGTGCCAAATGTTTTTGTATGGCTGTGACATCGTTAACGGTTATACTTCTATCGCCGTCTGCATCGCCTAAAATTGGGGTTGGTTCGGGCAATATAGCATATGGTATCGCATTTGTTTTAGCATAACTTTCGGCATAAGAACCGGCGTTGCAGTTGATGGTTAAGCTTGTGCAGCCTGAAAATGCACCATCGCTTATATTTGTTACACTATCGGGTATTGTTATGCTTGTTAAGTTAAAACAATCAAAAAATGCGTTATTTTCAATTGTGGTTACGCTATCCGGTATTGTTATACTTGTCAAGCCAATGCAACCGTAAAATGCATCATTTCCAATTGTGGTTACACTGTCACCGATTGTTATGTTTGTTAAGCTAAAGCAATCCCTAAACGAATTGCTTTCTATAGCGGTTACACTGTCACCGATTGTTACACTTGTTAAGCTGCCGCAATAACTAAATGCATAAATGCCAATTGTGGTTACGCTATCCGGTATCGTTACGCTATTTAAATTTCTGCAATTACTAAACGCAGAAGTGCCGATTGTGGTTATACTGTTGCCGATTGTTACACTTACTAAACTATCGCAAGAAGAAAATGTATTATTGCGAATTGTGGTTACACCACCCGGAATTGTTATGCTTGTTAATTTTTGGCAAGAAGAAAATGCTTGTTCACCAATTGTGGTTACACTATCTGGTATCGTTATGCTTTTTAAATTGGTGCAAATACGAAACGCAGAACTGCCAATTGTGGTTAAACCGTTGCCAATTGTTACACTTGTTAAGCTGCTACAAAAATAAAATGCATTATCGCCGATTGTAGTTACATCATCCGGAATTGTTATGCTTGTTAATTTTTGGCAAGAATAAAATGCTTGTTCGCCAATTGTGGTTACACTATCTGGTATCGTTATGCTTTTTAAACTGGTGCAATTATTAAATGCAGATTTGCCGATTGTGGTTACGCCATCCGGTATTATTATGCTTGTTATATTATAACATCCGCTAAATGCCTGATATATCATTTTTACACTATACCCGCCTATCGTACTCGGTATAACTACCTCCGTGTCGCTGCCGGCATATTTCGTAATTGTCGCTGTAAGACCATCGCTGTTAACGATATAAGTAAAATCGCCTTCTGTTAACCCAACCGGGGCTGCATCTGTGCTTGCAGCAAACGCCGTCAATGGCAACGCCGCAAAAACCGACGCAACAAGGCACAAACACAAAACCATGCTTAAAATTTTCTTCCTCATTTTTAAAACTTCCTTTACCTCAAAATAATCTTTACATGCAGCCCAAAAGCGGCGTTTTTTAACCGCCTTTCGACAACACATATAAGTACATATTATTGTACCCCCCCCCCCCCCCGTATGCAAATGTCAATAGTTTTAGTAAAAAAAGTTAGGGGAATTTTTTATCTAACCCACCCAAAGTCTCGGCAATGTGCAAACATTCCCCTCCGGGGAGGGGTGGCTGCTCCCATAGTAAAAATTGAATTTTATATTTAACAAAAATCTAAAAAAATAAAAATATTTTTAGAATGTGCTGAGCAGACGGGGTGGTTGACTAAATTCCAAATGGTGGTTTGTGCAGTAACTTTAAAACAAAGCTTGAACTTTGCACCTTTGCGTGCTATAATTGCTGTATAATAAATAATAATATAAGTAAAGCACTTAATAAAATCAGTGCAGCAAATACGGAGGTTTAACTTAAAATGAGAAAAACAAAAATAGTATGCACTATTGGTCCGGCGTGCGACGATAAGAAAATTCTGCTTAAAATGATAGCAGCGGGCATGAATGTAGCCCGATTTAATATGAGCCATGGCACCCACGAGGAACAAAAAGTGCGGTTTGATTTGGTTAAAGACGCTATTAAAGAATCGGGCAAAACAGTTGCCATTTTGCTTGACACTAAAGGACCCGAAATACGTGTGGGCTCCTTTAAAGAAGGCTCGGTTATGCTGACCGACGGGCAAGAGTTCTCTTTTTACAAAGCAAAAACCGACGGCGACGAAAAGGGGGCACATATATCATACACCAAGCTGATTGACTTTTTTGCAAACGACCCAAAGGCAATCGGGCGTACAATTTTGCTTAACGACGGTAAAATTGCAATGCAGGTTAAAACAGTTACAACAAGCGAAATTGTTTGCACCGTTACAAAGGGCGGCAAGCTCAGCAACCGCAAGTCGATTAACATTCCCGGCTACAAAATTAATATGCCTTATGTAAGCTCTAACGACCGTGCGGATATCGAGTTCGGGCTTTCGCAGGGGGCAGACGCCGTGGCGGCATCTTTTGTACGCTCGGCAGAGGATGTTTTGTCGCTGCGTGATTATATAGACAGCATCGGCTACGAAAATGTAGA
>JAISII010000015.1 GCA_031262125.1 Oscillospiraceae bacterium
CGACGGAGTTTTCAAAACAAAATTGAACGCACAAATCTGCCTTGCCTATGCCTATGGCGACGGCAAAGTAATTAGCTGTGAGAATGCTATTAACGCTGTGTCCGAGCTGTTCCACGGTGTGCCGATAAACTCGTACTTTTCTTTTGAAATTGACTCTATGCCTGTGCTTACCGATGCAATCGGCGGGGTGGATTTAACCGCACTGGAGACAATCGGCAACTTTACAGAAGGTGAGCAAGTACATCTTAACAGCAGCAATGTAGAGTCTTATTTACGCAGTCGGCGGTTTGATATTATAGATGCAAGCTCACTGCGGCAAAAACGCCAAATGCAGTTTATTCAAGAGTATATAAAACTCGCCGTAGATAAAACCAAAAGCGATATTACAACCCCGCTTAACATATATAATACTATGAAGGATTATATGGTTACAAATATCGGTGCAAACAAGGTTACCTTTTTAGCCGGTACTTACTTAACCTCGGGCGTTGACACTGCAGGCATTACAACCTTGCAAGGGCAAACAAAAATGGGCGAAACTTATGTTGAGTTTTACCCCGACGAAGCAGCAAAGCTTGATTTGTTTATAAAAACTTATTATACTAAAGTTACCGAGTAACAAAGGTTTTGCTTTAATACTATTAGGAAATAAAAATTTAAGTTAGGAGGCGGTTTTGTGAAACTAAATAAAGAAATAGAAATGATTGCAGATACTATAAGCAAAGCTGTTCCAGCAGAGAAAATTTATTTATTTGGCTCATATGCCTATGGCACACCTCACAAAAATAGCGATTACGACTTTTTTGTTGTTGTACCTGATGGAGAAATTAAGCCTATGGAAGCGATGAGAAAAGCCCGTTTTGCGATTTTTCCTTTAAATCTTACAAATGCAGTAGATGTAATTGCAAACTATAAAAGCGATTTTGAAGAACGCAAAAAACAAATTTCACTTGAACAAATTGTTGACCAACAGGGGGTTTTGCTTTTTGAAAGAAAATGAAATTGTAATGCAGTGGCTAAAAAAAGCTAATGACGATTATGAAAAATATAATTTTTTTCACGAATAATTGACATTTTCTTCCGCATATGATAGACTAAATAGTGTTAAACTATAAAATATTTTTTTGGAGGATTTACAATGTCTGAAAATCAAAACTTCGACCCTAATCAGCAGGATTTAAATCAACAACCCGTTCAACCGCAGTACGACCCTAACCAGTATGCAGCACCTCAGCAACCATATCAACAGCCTTATCAGCCCTATGCTCCGGTTGCCCCAACAACTTCCGGCGGCATTGGCATAGTTGCTTTGATTATGGGTATTGCAAGCATATTCCTCGGCTTTGTTTTAGGTTGGTTAATCATTTTTGCACCAATCGGCGTTGCCCTCGGTATCGTTGGTCTTGTTTTAGCAGTAAAATCTAAAAAAACCGGCAACACTTTGGCAACCGGTGCTTTGGTTTGTTCTATCATTGGTCTTATTTTCAGTGCTATTATGACATTTTCTTGCACTGTTCCCGCTATTTGCTTGGCTTCAAGTGCAAGTGCAATCGAGTCCGAACTCAACGATTTGAGCAGCGATCTGGACGATTGGGCAAACAGCTTGGAAGACTACAATTTCGATTATTAATTTGGAAATTTAAACTGCATTTTACTTAAAGCCCGCCGTAAAAAGCGGGCTGTTTTTTTAAGGGAGGGCATATGCACCCGTTTATTGAGATTTTTGGTTTGCAAATCGGAACATACTCTATTTTTGCACTAATCGGCTTTTTTTCTGGGGCTGTTGTTGTGCTGTTAAGAAGAAAAAAGTACCCGTTAGCTCCTTTTGATATTTTAGCACTGTTCGGTGTTATAATTGTAGGAGTAATTGTCGGCTCTAAAATACTGTATATAATTACTCGTTTGCCGGGTATAATTAAAAATTTCGGTTATCTTTTTACCGATTTTCAAAAATTTTCCGACGCTTATTTTGGCGGTATGGTGTTTTATGGCGGGTTGATAGGTGCGGCTGTTGCTGCGTTTGGCTATTGCCGCTATATGAAGGTTGATTTTTCGCAAGTTTGCCTGCTTTTTGTGCCGATTATTCCGCTTATTCACGGCATTGCAAGAATTGGTTGTTTTTTCGCAGGGTGTTGTTACGGTATTCATACGCCTGCACCGTGGGGTGTGGCGTTTACTCATTCGCTTGGTGCACCAAACGGTGTTACGCTTTTGCCCGTGCAGTTGTATGAGGCGGCACTTAATCTTATAATTTTCGCCGCATTAATGCTTTATACACGCAAACCACGCAATGTAAAAAATGTTTTAGCAATCTATATGGTTTCTTACGGTATTGTGCGTTTTGTGCTGGAATTTTTCCGTGGCGATGCAATTCGTGGTGTTTTTATGGGGATTTCTACAAGCCAAGTAATCAGCCTTATTTTAATTGCCGGCGGGTTGTTTTTGGTGTTTGCCGCACAAAAAAGAGAAAAAGTTGTTTAAATATTGATTTATCAAAAAAATATGATATAATAATATATATTGAAAAATTAAAACTCAGCCCTTTTTTCTTACTAAGAAAGGGCTGTTTGTTTAGATATTATTTTAACTTAAATTTTAACGGAGAGAACGCAAAATGAAAATCAGTTTTTCTACACTGGCAACGCCCGATTTTTCGTGGGTAGACATTTATTCGATGGCAAAGGACCTTAACTTTGATGGTATTGAAATCAGGGGGATAGGGGAAGAGATTTTTGCCTACAAAGCAAAGCCGTTTGTTGGCGTGCAGCTTAAAAAAACAATAGAGAAGCTGCGGCAGCTGAATTTGCAAATACCCTGTTTATCGTCGGGGGCTTGCTTAAAATTTGAGGACAAGCACGACGAAATTGTAAAAGAAGTAACCGAATATTGCAAGTTGGCACAGCAGCTTGGGGCACCTTATGTGCGTGTGCTTGCCGATGATAACCCGCAGCCCGGTAACGAAGTTGACGATAAAAAAATAGCAGAATTTTTGTGCGAGCTTGCACAAATTGCCCTGCCGTACGGTGTTACCCTTTTGGTAGAAACTAACGGTGTTTACGGCAACAGTGCCCGCCTTAAAGCTTTGCTTGACGCAGCCGATTGCACAAATATTGCCGCACTGTGGGATATTCACCACCCGTACCGCTATTTTGGCGAAGCCCCGCAAACTACTGCCGAAAATTTGGGCAGCTATATAAAATTTGTGCACGTTAAAGACAGTGTAATGCAAAACGGGCAGCCGTCTTACCGCCTAATGGGCGACGGCGATATGCCGCTGGAGGATATATTTGCACAGCTGCAAAAAACAGGTTATAACGGCTATATTTCGCTCGAATGGGTAAAACGCTGGGCAAAAAACCTTAGCGACGCTGGAATAGTCTTCCCCCAATTTGCAAATTATATGGAACCCTACCGCAGCGGCAGCAACGCAACTTGGCAAACCGACGACCGTGGCACGGGCTATTACCCTTACCCAAAGAATACATTAATCGATGCAGTTTTCCCCGATGTGCTGGACAAAATCTGCGACGAGTACCCAAACCAAATTGCTTTCCATTACCACGAGCTTGATTACCACCGTACATATGCACAATTTAGGAACGATGTAAACAACTTTGCCCGTGCTTTAATAGCACTGGGCGTAAAAAAAGGCGACCACGTTGCAATTTGGGCGACCAATGTGCCGCAGTGGTACATAACCTTTTGGGCTGCGACAAAAATCGGTGCGGTGCTTGTTACTGTTAACACGGCGTACAAAATTTATGAGGCAGAGTACCTTTTAAAACAGTCCGATACGCATACCCTTGTTATGATAGACGGACACAAGGATTCTGACTATGCCGGAATTATGAAAACCCTTTGCCCCGAGCTTGCAACCACCGACCCAACAACGCAACGCCTGCAACTAAAAAAACTGCCCCGTTTGCGTAATATTATAAATTGCCAAAGCAGCCAACCGGGTTGCCTTACTTGGGAGCAATCTCTTAAAATGGGCGAGAGCATAGACCTTTCCGAGGTTGAGCGTATGCGCAGCAAAATAAAGCCCGACGACGTTTGCAATATGCAATACACTTCCGGCACCACCGGCTTCCCAAAAGGGGTTATGTTAACCCACCGCAACGTGGTTAACAACGGCAAAGCCATAGGCGATTGTATGGATATATCTACATACGACCGTATGATGATACAGGTGCCGATGTTCCATTGCTTTGGTATGGTTTTGTGTATGACTGCCGCAATGACACACGGCACAAGTATGTACCCGATTACCGCATTTTCCCCTCGCAAAGGGCTGGACTGCATAAACACGCACAAAATTACAGCATTTCAGGGTGTGCCGACAATGTTTATTGCAATGCTTAACCACCCCGATTTTGAAAAGACCGATTTTTCAACTTGCCGTACGGGCATAATGGCGGGTTCGCCCTGCCCGATTAAAACAATGCAAGACGTTATAGACAAAATGAATATGTCCGAAATCTGCATAACCTACGGTCAAACCGAATCAAGCCCTGCCTGCACAATGAGCAAAACCACCGATTCGATAGATGCACGGGTTAACACGGTTGGCGGTGCAATTTTTGGTGTAGAGTGCAAAATTGTTGACCCCGAAACCTATGAAGATTTGCCCGATGACACCGACGGTGAGTTTGTAGCCCGTGGGTATAATATTATGAAGGGTTATTACAAAATGCCCGAGGCAACAGCCGCTGCAATTGACGATAACGGCTGGCTGCACACCGGCGACGTTGCACGCAGGGGCAAAGACGGCTATTATAAAATTACCGGACGAATTAAAGATATGATTATTCGTGGCGGCGAAAACATTTACCCTAAAGAAATTGAAGATTTTATATATACCCACCCCAAAGTGCGTGATGTTCAGGTTATCGGCGTGCCCGATAAAGACTATGGCGAAGAAATTTACGCCGCAGTAATAAAAAGCGACGACAGCTTAACCAAAGACGAGCTGTTCGATTACATACGCCAAAATATGGCAAAGCACAAAACCCCACGCTATATCGAGTTTGTTGATGAGTTCCCAATGAACGCCGCAGGCAAAATTTTAAAATATAAAATGAGGGAAACAGCGGTAGAAACCTTAAATCTGCAATCGGCAGCCGAGATTGAAACGGCGTAAAAAGCACAAACTGATTTTTATAGAATTAACTGTAAATTT
>JAISII010000002.1 GCA_031262125.1 Oscillospiraceae bacterium
GGTGCAGGGGGTGCAACCCCCTGCCGGGGTGGAGGGGCAGCGCCCCTCCACTGCGGAGCAAGCGTGCGGCACGCACGCTACAAGCTTAGGCGGTTAAATTCGTTCCAAAAATCGGGGTAGGACTTGTTGACGGCTTCTGCACCTGTGATGGTGATGGGTGCGGTGGATTTTGTGGCGGCTATGGCGAGTGACATAGCTATTCTGTGGTCGTTGAAGCTGTGTGCTGTGCCGCCTGTAAACTCTTTGATAGGTGTGATGATAAGTCCGTCGTCGGTTTCTTTGACGTTGCCGCCGATTGCATTAAGTGCAGTACTGATAGCAAAAAGGCGGTCACTTTCTTTAATTCGCAGACGCTGTGCGTTGGTTATTTTTGTTTTGCCCTCCGATAGCGAAGCAAGCACCGCCAAAACATGCACCAAAACGGGGATTTGGCAAACGTCGATTTTGCAATCGTCGGGGGCTTGCAAAAAGCTGAGCTGCGCTGTAACTTCGTCGCCGTCAAACTCTATTGAAGCACCATAGGCTTTTAAAATTTCGGCAATTTTTTTGTCGGGCTGCAACGAGTTTTTGCTTAACCCCGTAACAGTAACCGAGCCGGAAATTGCACCCGCAACCAGCCAAAAAGCCGCTTGCGACCAATCGCCCTCAACCTCATAATTGCAGGGGTTATATTTTTGCCCGCCGGGTACACTGTAACCCGTTGCGGTTTTTGCAATTTTTACGCCAAACCGTTTTAGCGTGCTTATAGTCATTTGCACATAGCCTTCGCTCTCCAGCGGCGAGGTCAGCACAACCTCGCTGCTTTGCGGCAGCATAGGCAACGCCATAAGCAAGCCCGACACAAACTGAGAGCTTACATTACCCGGCAGGGTAAACACTCCGCATTGAAGAGTGCCGCTAATTTCAAAAGGCAAGCCGCCTTTTGTTTTGCAGGCTATGCCCTGCGGCGGCAATATCTCTTCATAAATGCCAATTGGGCGTTTAGGCAGCCGCCCTTCCCCAGTAAAAACCACATTAAGCCCCAACGCTGCGGCAATGGGTATAAAAAACCTCAGGGTCGAGCCGGATTCTCCGCAATCCAACGTGATTTTTGTATTTTTGCCCTCTTGCGGCAAACCGAAATTTTCGGCGTTTATGTTTATTGTTTTTTTGGTTAGGTCGTATGTTATAATTGCACCCAAAGCCTCGGCACAAGCAATTGTAGCTTGAATATCTCGGCTTAACGCAATTGGGTGCAGCGTAGCTTTCCCACGGCTTAGGCAAGCACAAATAAGCCCACGGTGGGCATCGCTTTTTGCGGGCGGTGCGGCAACTCTGCCAAACAATTGCGAGGGTAAAATGTGTTTTTCCGTCATATGTTAAATACCTTTTTAAATTTATTATTCAGCGTTAAGCAAAAAATCTTCGGTCTGTTTAAAACTAAAATTTTTAACAAAAGCTTCGCCCGGTTTTTTTAGCAGCACAAAGTTTATGCCCTTGCTGTCGCTTTTTTTGTCCAGTGCAATTGTACCCAAAAGCTCCTGCATTTTATAGGGGGAAGCTATTGGCAGCCCGAATTTTAAACAAAGCTTTTCAATCAAATCAGCCGTGCCGGGTTTGGTTAAGCCGGCATTTTCGGCAAGCCTTGCAATTTGCACCATACCAATTGCAACCGCCTGCCCATGTGAGCAACCCGAATAATCCGACAGCTTTTCAACCGCATGTCCCAAGGTATGCCCAAAGTTTAAAAGCATTCGCTGCCCGCTTTCAAACTCGTCGGCGGCAACAATGTCTGCCTTAATTTGCACACATTCGGTAATAATCTCTTCTGCTGCGTCAATAACGCTTGGCAGAGCCAGCAATTTTTGCAAAAAGTCGGCGTTTTTTATGCAGCCGTACTTAATAACCTCAGCCATTCCGTCGGCAATAAGGGCAGCGGTTAGGGTGTTTAGGGTATTCGGGTCAATTATAACCAGCTTAGGCTGCCAAAAAGCCCCTGCTAGGTTTTTGCCTGCGGTTAGGTTAAAGCCCGTTTTGCCGCCCACGCTGCTGTCGGTTTGGGCAAGCAATGTTGTGGGTATTTGCACAAGGTCGATTCCCCGCATATAGGTAGCCGCTGCAAAACCCGCAAGGTCGCCCGTTACGCCGCCGCCCAAGGCTACCAAAACATCTTTGCGGTTGCAACCGTTTTCTGCCAAAAAGTTATATATACCCTCAATTGCGGCAATATTTTTGTTTTCTTCACCGGCCGGCAGCACAAAAACGGCAGTTTTAAAACCGCAATTCTCAAGCGAGGCTGCAACCGTTTTTGCATAGAGAGGTGCCACGTTACTGTCGGTTATAATCACCGCTTTTTTTGCGGCGGTAACCTGCCGAACTTCTTCCCCTGTACGGCTTAGAAGCCCTTTTTCTATAATTATTTTATAGGGTTTTGTTGTGTTAACTTTTATGGTTTGCATTTTAATATTCCTTTTAATAAGCTGTGTTTTGAAAAACTTAAACTCTGCCCAAGGCAGCTTTTAAACTATCCACTTTAGCTGCAACTTCGCCGAAATCGTCTGTTTATTTTTTTATAAATAAAAAATAAAAAACTCAAATCCTGCCCAAAGCAGCTTTTAAACTATCAACTTTAGCGGCTACATCTCCAAATTGTTCGGGAGTTAAAGACTGTGCACCGTCCGAAAGTGCCTTTGACGGATTATTATGAACCTCGATAATAAGCCCGTCTGCCCCGGCGGCAACCGAAGCCATAGACATAGGCTCAACCAGCCAAGATTTGCCCGTGGCGTGGCTTGGATCGGCAATTACCGGCAAGTGAGAAAGCCTCTTAACAATCGGAATAGCCGAAATATCCATCGTGTTGCGTGTCATACTCTCATATGTGCGAATACCACGCTCGCAAAGCATAATTTGGTCGTTGCCCTCCGACATTATATATTCGGCACTCATAAGCCATTCTTCAATAGTAGAAGCCAGACCCCGCTTTAGCAAAACGGGCTTTTTGCTTTTGCCGATTTCTTTTAACAGCTCAAAGTTTTGCATATTGCGTGCACCTACCTGTATTATATCAACATCCTTAAATAAAGGCAAGTGAGAAACACGGGTTATCTCGGTAACAATAAGCAGCCCTGTCTCTTTTTTTGCTGCCGATAAAAACTCCATACCTTCGGCTTTAAGCCCCTGAAAAGCATAGGGCGAGGTGCGGGGCTTAAATGCACCGCCACGCAAAATTGTTGCCCCTGCTTTTTTTACCTTATGGGCAATTTCTAAAATCTGTTCTTGTGATTCTACCGAACAGGGACCCGCCATATATTGCACACTGCCGTCGCCTATTTTTACGCCGTTTGCAAATTCAATCACCGTGTTATCGGGGTGAAACTTGCGGTTGGCTTTTTTGTACGGCTCTTGCACACGGCGTACACTTTCTACAATTGTTTGTGCATTTACAAAATCAATGTCTATGGGCGAGGTATCGCCGATAAGCCCCAAAACGGTGGACTGCACACCCTCCCATGTGTTTACATTTACGTTATAATAGCTTTTAAGTGCATCGGTAAAGGCTTCTCGTTGCTCGGCTGTTGCGTTTGGTTTTAATATAATAATCATAATAATAATCTCCGTTATTTTAAAAATATTTTTAATAATTTTTGCTGTGCTTTTACAGCAGATTCTTTTGTGTTAGTGTTTTAAAAATGCGTTCTGCCGCATTTT
>JAISII010000053.1 GCA_031262125.1 Oscillospiraceae bacterium
AATTGACGGTAGTAAGCATTAACAGCAACGAAAAAAATGTTAATATAACCACGTTGGATGAGAACAGGTATGTTTATATATCAAGAATTGGGGCAAAAAAGCTTGCACGGGCATATTACTACGGCGGCACCGAGCTTATGGTGCAAACCGTGGAATAAAACTGCGGAATTAACATAGACCGCTATATTAAAACCAAAACCGAAGATGTTGCACAAGCAATTGCACTTGTAAAAGGGGTGTTTGATATTGAGAGCACCTTTGCACCGTGGACGGCTGAACCAACAGACCCGACTGCTGTTTCTGAAAGTCAACTCTCGCCCGCAAGCTTTTTAAGGGCTCTGCCCAAATTAACCACCTATATAACCTTTAGCGAATATTCGGATTTGTTTTTTAACACTTTTGAAGAAGTGAATGGATATAATCCTATTAAAATTGCAACGGCGGCATATTTGCTGCTTGTTTTGCTTGTTGTGGCTGTGATTTTATACCTTGCATTTTTACGCAAGCGAGGCATAGTCTATGTTAACCTGCAAACAGGCGAATGCTGTGAAAAAACCGAAAAGTTCAGGTTTAACGAAAAAATCCGCCCCTATAGGCAAACCTGTGTGCCGGGGCAGGTTACAGAAATGTTTATGGATAAGAAAAAACTCTTTAAAGTGCCGCACTGCATAAAAATGCCGATGCACAAGCTGAAGCTTTATGTGGTAACAACACAAGAACCGGCAACAAAGCCAACCGACGACAATAAAAATTAAAGCAAGCTAAAATATAAAAAGCTACAGAAAGAGGGTGGACAAATGAACAACAGCCGAAGCCGCAACTCGGTTAAAAACATCGGTTATTCCTTAGGGTTCCAGATAGTTACAATACTATCCAGCTTTATAATGAAGACGTTGTTCATCAAAACTCTCGGAATTCAATACACCGGCGTTTCTACCTTATTTACGGATATTTTAACGGTGCTGTCGGTTGCCGAACTGGGGTTTAGCACCGCTATTGCTTATGCACTTTATCGCCCGCTCAGCGATAACGACACACTGCAAATTTCTAAAATCATGAACGTCTATAAATGGGTATACCGCTGCGTTGCAGGCGGAATTTTGCTGATGGGCATATGTTGCATACCTTTTTTAGGCTTTTTAGTTAAAGATGTGCCGGATATTAAAGAGAACATTGCCCTTATATTTTTCTTGTTTGTTTTTAAAACCTCTTGCTCTTATTTGCTTATCTATAAGGCAACCCTGCTGGAGGCTAACCAGCAAAAAAACATTGTGCATAAAATAAGCATTGTTTTTTTGGTCTATTCCACAACCATAGAGTCGGTTATTCTGCTTGTTTTTAACAACTATCTTTTGTACCTTATTATTTCTGTAATAAACGAGATTTTAAAAAACTTTATAATTTCAAAATACTCCGAAAAAAAGTTCCCTTTGCTAAAACAGCCATGCACCGAAAAACTGTCAAAGCCCGAACGTAAAGAAATGTTTGGCAATGTGCGTGCTTTGGCATTGTACAAAATATCGTGGGCGTTGCAAAAAGGGTTAGACAGCATTGTAATTTCGGCCCTTTTAGGCACGGGTATGGTTGGTTTTTTGTCTTATTACAAGCTTATTGTAAATAATATTGACCGATTGTTCGGGCAAGTTTTTGAGGCAATGAAGCCCAGCGTTGGCAATTTGGCAGCAAGCGAAACGCCCGACAAACAGCACGAAGTGTTTAATTTTATGTCGGTTGCATCGTTTGCCATTGGTAACTTTATCTCGGTAGCTCTTTTGGTTTTGATAAACCCGTTTATAGAAATTTGGTTGGGCAAAGAGTATCTGCTTGGTATGGACATTGTTTGTATTCTTACCGTAAACACATATATTTTAACTATGGTAAGACCATATGAGTGCTTTCGGCTTGCAAACGGTTTGTTTGTTCAGGGCAAATATCGTCCTGTTATTATGTTTATAATAAATTTAGGGCTGGCTATTCCTTTTGCTTGGTGGTGGGGGATTTTCGGCGTTTTGCTTGCAACCGTAGTGTCAAGGGTAACTACCCACGTTTGGTATGACCCTTGGCTGATTTATAAGCATGTTTTTCATCGCCCCTTTATAAACTATATTTTAAAAAGGTCTTTATATTTATGCATTGTGGCGGCAAACTGTGCGGCAACATTTTTTGTTTGCTGTTTTATAAACACAGGGGCAATTTATGTTGATTTTATTATTAAATTTTTTATATGCACACTGCTGCCAAACGGCATTTTTTGGCTGCTTTTTCACAAGACCCCCGAATTTAAACAAGGCAAAATGTATGTTAAATCATTAATAAAACGCAAAAAAAAGATTTGACTAAGCAAACAATTTTTGTCAGATGATTACAAGGACAGAAGCCGTCACGTTGCGTTCAGCAGTGTGGCGGCTTTTGCCGTATCTTCGGGCTTTTCGGGCTTTTTCGTATCGTAGCGTTCAACGGAATTTTGCCGTTTTTCAATGTCGCCTGACGCACAAAATGCAAAAAAGTTTTCGGCATAATCAGACCGTTTTCCTCATTTTGAGTGAAAATTAGTTTTAAAATGTATTATAAACAGTTGATTTTTATCTAATTAAGTGATATAATGGCTCTTATAGTGTAAATTTATGTTATCCTAATAATGTGATTATTTATCAAAAAATCTTGTGCAAATCATTCAAGGGAGGGAATTTTGTGTCGCTTGCATACAAAAATATAATCGACAGAAAAAAATCTATAAAATATGAAAAGCTTGGGTTCTTTACCGAGTGGCGTTTAAAATGCCGTGGTAAGCGTGATTTAAAAAATACCGTTGTTCGAAAAGATAATAATAATAATTATTATTCTCCTTTTTTTAATCAAGAAGTCTACCTTTGCTTAATGGCAATAAAAAGAGAAAAAGAGCGTCTTTCTGAAATTTTATTTGCCATCAAAACCGATACCGCCGCTGAAGGGCTTAGAATTGAACGTAATAATAAAAAAATCGACATAATTAAGACGACAATGAAAGCTGACCCCTCAGATTTTGCGGAAGAAAACGATATTAATGAAAACTCTTATTTTACTAAAGATGTTGTTAAAGCGTTTAGAAATAACGAAATAAGAGCTCGTATTTCTGCTAAATACAAACAAATTGATGATTTAAGCCGTTCGAACGAGAAAAGCGATATAAAAAAACACCAAAATGCAGCACAAAAAATTAGCGAGAAGGAAATCACCCTTATTCGTTGCCAGCAATTCCACGAATTAGCAAAGGCAAGAATTTCAGCCTATTGGGCAGGAGTTTTAAAATCAAAAAGTGCTAAAAAAACAGACGATTTACCCGCAAATATTAGTTTTGAAAACATTACTGAAGAGATACAAGCAGAACTTAATTCTATGCAGAAATCTATGGAAGAGGATGTGATAGCGTATGCCTAAACCTGATTTAAATAAAATTAAGCACAGAGCCCCCTATGGTGCACCAATAATTAATGATTATGCAGTTAAAGCTTTGATTGATAAACCCGAAAGCATTGAACGCAAAATTGATGCACGAATAGCTAAGTTGCAAAAGCAAGGTATTAATCTAAGCGAATGCCCTGATTATTTAGAAAGTATAATTACTGAATATATTGCCGAAATGAAAACTAAATTACAAAGCAACCACATAAGCAACCTAAGATTTTTAGACCGAATTTTTATTAGGCGTGCCACGGACAAAAAAGATTTTGAAGAGCTTGAAAAAGCGATTGAAATAGAAATCGCTTCGACAGAAGTAGAACTCAAAGAAATAAAAAAATTATATGAAGAATGCAATCCTCTTTATAAAGGACGTTTAAATTCCGAAGGTAATTCAAGAGGTAATCCCGAAAGTATAGAATATATTGAATTAGAAAGGTGAGGATAATTATGAGCAAATTATTTGATATAAAAGCAGATGCCAACCTGAATTTTTCTATAGAAAGCAAACTGTTGGACAATGTTCGCAAAATTAATGCTTGGTATACAAGCCAAAAGTTTTCCGGCCCTATGCTTGTGTTCTTAGTAATAATTGACATTTGGGGCTTTATGCAAATAGCCAACCTAACAATGATGGATTCACCTGAAAACCGCTTTATTATCATATCGGGATTTGCTGTTGCTTTTGAAATTGCCCCCCTTTACATAGGTTATGTATTGTGTTTAAAAAGTTATAACCTCTGGCGACCTGTAAACAAGTTCGATTTAGGCAAGTTTGTAGTTGTATTGTCAAGTTTAGCTTTTA
This sequence comes from Oscillospiraceae bacterium, assembly GCA_031262125.1. Lineage (GTDB taxonomy): Bacteria > Bacillota > Clostridia > Oscillospirales > Acutalibacteraceae > JAISII01. The sequence continues at coordinate 4,244 of JAISII010000053.1, forward strand.
TACTTGGTCTTATAGCAAATTCTGTATACAGAATTTTAACCATTGACACATATGCAATTAGCGGAAGTGCCGGAGGGGAACAAGACCTTAGTTCGTATCCTTTAGCTATAACTATAGTTATGATTTTGTTGCCAATAATAACAAGTTTTGTTAACATAGTAATAGGTTGTTTGTCATTTGACCCATTAATGTTTCACTTATTGCGTCTTGCAAAAAAAATTAAAACTTTAAAAATAAAAAAACGCCAATTAGCAGCATGTATAGAAGAACTTTCGGGTGATGATATTCTTAAAGAGTCATTAGTCGATACAGAAAATACATATTTTGAAAATACACAATATGAAATAGAAGCTATTAATTCACGTCTTATAAATTATGTTATTTTAAAATCGGCAAACGCATTTAGCGAGCAAAACACACCTTAACAGGAGGTAAAGTTTGAATAAATTCATTAAAACCATAGGATTAATTGTTGCATTTGTACTTATAATATCAGTTTGTGGTGGTTGCAATTCCAAGCTGCCTCAAGAAACGCCGACTGCGATGATACTTATTATTGGTAACCATGCTAATAGCAAAGATTGTACATTTTCGTTAGAAAATGACATTGCAGATATATATTCGAATTTTGGTGTTGTAAATGTTGTTAGTGTTGACGGAAACCCAAGCATAGCTGAATATCCGGCAGAAAAAGATAAAACCGGAAAAGTTATAAATAAACATAATCCGATAGGCTATTTAGATAAAACAGATTTAGAAGAATCAAAAAGAGCTTATCAGACAAATAATGATCTTTGGAAAACCAGATATTTAAACCCATTAGTAAAACAAGTTATTGATGCTATCGACAAGGTCTCTGCCGACGACCCAGAAGTTGACGTTTTAAAAGCTTTAACTGTAGCAGAGAAGCAACTGAACCAAATCGAGAAAGAATATGGAGGAAATATTAATAAAAAAATCGTAATTTGCGATACCGGGCTTTCAACATCGGGGAGTTTGAATTTTATTAATGAAGAAGAAAACTCTTTATTAGGTATGCAAAAGCAACTCAAGGCAGATGAAGACGGTAAAAGTTTGGTTAAAAATTTGGTTAATAATCTTAATGTTAATTCTGATATACCTAATTTAAAAGATGTTGCTGTAACTTGGTATGGATTGGGTGCTGTAGGCGGCGAACAAGAAGAACTGAGTAATTTAGCAATTAAGAATTTACAATATATTTGGGGCGAAATACTCTGCAAATCAAATGTAACCCCAAACGAAAACAAAGGTGAAAACGGCACTGATGAAGATTTCGGTTTTTTTATAGATATTAATTCAAGAGAAGATATTGTAAATGATAACCCCGTTACAAAGGTTGTATTTTGGAGTAACGTAGGAGAACCACTCGAAGGAGGGGACGGTAGTTCCGACCCACCTTTAATTGCTCCCAACAGTTTATTCGAAAAGGATAAAGCGACTTTCAAGAAAGGGATAGACCCAGAAAAACAGTTAAAACAATGGGCAGATAACATCAAGCTTTACCCCGAAAAGAAGTTTTTACTGGTAGGAACAACTGCGGACCCTAAAAAAACCGGTGGCGATAAGGATTTATCTTTAAAAAGAGCTAACGCTGTTAAAGCTGTTCTGATGAAAATGGGGATTGATGACAATAGACTTGAAGTTAAAGGATTGGGTTCTCTTGCTCCTTGGTATGATGAAAACGAATGGCAGGACGGCAAATTCCTCAATGATAGCGAAGCCGCAAACTCAAATCGTGCTGTTCGGATTTTGCCAATAAACTCTACTTTGGCACAAAAAATAATGCAAGGCAATTATGATTAATGTTATATTTATAAAAGAACAATATTTTTACCAACACTAAATAAAACGGAATAAAAAACGTGAACAAAACAGGTGGGAAGCATAAACTCTCCCACCTGTTTTATTTATTTTTTTAGGTTGATGTAACATATGTTTGACAACTGCAGATTATCCTAATCTTATTTTAAGTTTTTTGCTTGAAATACACTTGATAATATGATATAATACTAATAATTATTGCTTTATGCGTAAAAGGAGAATGCAAAATGCCCCAAGATTATAACCAAACACTAAATTTACCGAAAACCGACTTCCCGATGAGAGCGGGTTTGCCGACTTCTGAGCCGGAAACGCTTAAAATGATGGAACAAAATAAAATTTATGAAAACCTGATGGAGAAAAACGAGGGCAAGCCACTTTATGTGCTGCACGACGGCCCTCCCTATGCTAACGGTAGCATACATTTAGGCACCTCGCTTAACAAGGTGCTTAAGGATTTTATTGTTCGCTATAAAAATATGGCGGGGTTCAAGTCGCCTTATGTGCCGGGGTGGGATACTCACGGTTTGCCGACTGAACTTAAAGCCCGCAAAAAAGCCGGGGTCGAGAATTCGACTACCATTTCGCCCGTAGAGCTGCGTAAAATTTGCCGTGAATTTGCCCTTGGTTATTTGGACGAGCAACGCACACAGTTTAAACGCCTTGGCGTTATTGGCGAGTGGGATAACCCCTATGTTACCCTTACAAATGATTTTGAAGCCGAGCAAATTAAGGTTTTTGCCGAAATGGCTACAAAGGGTTATATTTATAAAGGCTTAAAGCCTGTTTATTGGTGCCCCGAGTGCAAAACTGCACTTGCCGAAGCCGAAATTGAATACGCCGAAGACCCGTGTTACTCTATTTATGTAAAATTTAACGTAACCGACGATTTAGGCAAGCTTGCCGCTATGGGTGTTGACCCTTCTAAAACGTCGTTTGTAATTTGGACCACCACAACATGGACACTGCCCGGCAACGTGGCAATTTGCGTGGGACCAAGGTATGAATACAGCGTTATTAAAACAGGCGATGAGTTTGTGATTATGGCAACCGAGCTGTATAAAACAGCGTTTGAGGACGCCGAAATTACCGACTTTGAAGTTGTGGGTACAATTAAGGGTGCCGAGCTTGAACTGATGAAAGCCGCACACCCGTTTTTGCCACGAGAATCTTTGGTAATTGTGGGCGAGCATGTTACGCTGGAGAGCGGTACAGGTTGTGTTCACACTGCACCCGGGCATGGTGTGGAGGACTATGAGGTTTGCCGCAACTACCCGCAAATACCGATAATCGTACCGGTGGATGCCGACGGCAAGCTGACCGCCGAAGCAGGAGCAGATTTTGACGGACTAACCACAGAACAGGCAAATAAAGCAATTTCGCTTGCGTTGGAGCAAAGCGGGCATTTGTTCGCACTCAAAAAAATAATTCACCAATACCCGCACTGCTGGCGTTGCCACACGCCCGTGCTTTTTAGGGCTACCGACCAATGGTTTTGCTCGGTTAACGCTTTTAAAGATGCCACAATTGATGCTATTAACACGGTTGAATGGCTGCCCGCTTGGGGCAAAGACCGTATTACAAATATGGTGCGTGAACGCAAAGACTGGTGCATTTCCCGTCAACGCAAATGGGGTGTGCCAATTCCGATTTTCTTCTGCAAGGATTGCGGCAAGCCGTACATTAACAAAGACGCTATGCTGAGGGTTTCCGATTTGTTCCGTGAGGAAGGCTCGGACGCTTGGTACACACATACAGCCGAAGAAATTTTGCCCGGGGGCACAACTTGCCCTGCCTGTGGCGGCACCGGCTTTGAAAAAGAAAGCGACATTATGGACGTTTGGTTCGATAGCGGCAGTTCTCATGCGGCTGTGCTGGAGCAACGCAGCTATTTAAAATACCCCGCCGATTTATACTTAGAGGGTGCCGACCAATACCGTGGTTGGTTCCAATCGTCGCTGCTTACGGCAGTTGCAACAAAAGGCACTGCCCCCTACAAAGCAGTTTTAACCCACGGCTGGGTTGTTGACGGCAAAGGCCGCAAAATGAGCAAATCGGAAGGCAACGGAATAGAACCGCAAGAAATTATCGACCAATACGGTGCCGACATTTTGCGTTTGTGGGTTGCATCAAGCGATTTTAACGCCGATATTCGCATCTCGAAGGATATTTTAAAACAATTGTCCGAGGCGTATCGTAAAATCCGCAACACCGCCCGCTATATTTTGGGCAACATTTCCGACTTTAACCCCGACACCGATTCGGTGCCGCTGCAAGAGCTTGAGCCGATTGACAAATGGGCATTGCACCGCCTAAACGAGCTTATTAAAAAGGTTACCGATGGGTATGATAACTTCCAGTTCCATCAGGTTTACCACGGTATTCATAATTTCTGCGTTGTAGATATGTCTAACTTTTATTTGGATGTGCTTAAAGACAGATTGTACACCGAAAAAACAACGGGCAGCAAACGCCGCCGTGCACAAACCGCAATGTATATAATTTTAGATGCACTAACACGAATGCTTGCACCGATTTTGGCATATACTTCCGAAGAGATTTGGCGTTTTATGCCCCACTCACAAGGCAGCGTTTTGTTTAACGATATGCCACAGCAATTGCCTATTACAATAGAGCCTGCCTTTGCCGAAAAATGGGATAAAATCCATGCCCTGCGTGATGAAGTTAAAAAATCGCTTGAAGAGGCAGTGCGTGCAAAGCTTATTAAAACTTCGTTAGAAGCAAAGGTTATTTTAAAAGCCGACGGGGAGCAAAAAGCCTTTTTAGATGAGGTTCTGACCGAGCTGCCTGTTGCGTTTATTGTTTCTCAAGTAGAGGTTGAAAGTGGTGCGGATAACAACGGCGAGGTAGCCGTAACGGTTGCCAATTCCGACGGCAGCAAGTGCGAACGCTGCTGGTCTTACAGCGTAACAGTAGGGCAAAATGAGCAGCACCCCACAATTTGCAAACGCTGTGCCGGTGTGCTTGAGGTTTAATTATTTTAATTTTATTATGCGAAAAATTATGCAAAAACAAGCTCTCAAGGACTATTTGCGACGAAGGGTTGTTATAGTATAAAAACAGCAAAATTTTCGCTGCTTTTAAGCGGCGTATTGGTCATCATAGACCAAGTGTTCAAATACCTTGCACTAAATTTTTTAAAACCCGTGCAAAGCGTTACCGTAATAAACAATCTTCTCTCGTTTGTTTATGTAGAAAACGAGGGTGCGGCGTTGGGCATACTTAAAAACCAGCGTTGGATTTTTATTATAGTAACCTCCATTTTGCTTGCAATTATAATTTGGGTTATGGCAAC
>JAISII010000125.1 GCA_031262125.1 Oscillospiraceae bacterium
AAGCCTCCTAAATATTTTTTTATTGCTTGCTTTAGGGCTTCATCCAAAAATTTGCATCCACAACGCCGAGTGTTCCTTTTGTCGGCATTATAAAAACCCAAAAACCTGCGTTAAACAGATTTCGGGCATTTTGGAAAGATACCGCAACACGGCATAAAACGCCGCAGTTACAGTGTTCTGTTAATTTCCGCCCGGTTCAAGATCGGACATACTCCACGGAAAAACCACCAAACAAGGCAAACGCCTGTGGTGCAACCTCCCGCTTCAACGCATATCATTGCAGTCACGCAAAGGGTATTATACTACAAAATTTACTTAATAGCAAGTAAAAACCCTAAATTTGTCTATGTAGAATTTTTGCGAGGTTTTAAAGCGTTTTTTGTGCAATTTGCACATTAACTCTTTATCTCCTCATAGCCTGCAACTGCAAGCCCCAGTTTTTCAATCCGCTCGCTAACGGTAACCTTGGCACTTTCGCCCCCTGCCGAAACAGCATGAACAAAAATCTGCTTGTCTTTGGGCAGTTCCGCCAAAAAAGCATTAACCGCAGGGTTTAAACAACCGGCCCACACGGGCGAAAACACGTGCACCATCGTTGCATCCTGCAATTCTTCTATGTACGGTTTTAGCGGCATAATTTTAACCTTGCTGCCCCTAATTGATTTTGGGCAGCCCACCATAAATGTATAGAACTTGCCGTGGGTTTTTAGCGTTTTAATTTCGGTTGTTTGCAGGTTGTTCTCGTTTGCAAATGCTGTTGCAGCCTTTTTTGTGTTGCCGCTGTAAGAATAATATACTACTGTTTGCTTTTCCATAATAACCTCTTATTTTTTTGTTTTTTTCAAACTACCCCGACCTAAAAAATTTAATTTTATTTAAATTTAAATAGAAATAAACTTTTTTATCCAAACCACCCCGTCGTCGCAACTCGCCCTTTTGAGCTTGTTTTTGTGCAAGCACAAAAAGCTACGCTTGACGGGCGGTCGCTCCTCTTTGCAAAATGAAACATTTTGCAAGTTGCGGCTTCGCCGCTAAGTCTTGCTTCTTGTCTCTTGCATCTTGCTCCTTGAAGCGGAGGGGAATTTCTCCGCATCGCCGAGACTTTGGGCTGGTTTGAGGGTTTGTTTCTGTAAAACTTTACTGTGTGGTTTGCAATCAGTCTATTATATGTGCTGATTTTCCCCTCCGGGGAGGGGTGGCTGCTCCCTAAGTAATAAACTAAATTATTTTTTATTAAAAACCTAAAAAAACAAAAATATTTTTAGATTGTGCAGAGCAGACGGGGTGGTTTGTGCGGAAATTTTTTTATAAATAAGATTTGAATAAAAAATCTATTTTTTGCTTCGTGGTGGCTTGTGTTCAACTTCCTATTAAGAAAGAAACCCAAACCCAATCTCTCTAACCTTCTCCAAAGCCTCATCAACTTTAGAAGCATCTTTACCGCCTGCCATTGCTTTATCGGGGCGGCCGCCGCCGTTGCCGCCGGCAATTTGTGCCACAGCCTTAACCACGTTGCCCGCTTTAACCCCTTTTTGCTGCAGGGCCTTGCCGGAAGCACAAGCAAAGGTTATCTTACCGTCGGTAACATCGGCAAAAACAGCAAGCACATTTTCGGCTTTATCCAACGCTCTGTCGCACAGGCTGTGCAAAGCATCGCTGCTTGTGCCGCTTAGTTTTGCAGTTATTATAACTGCACCGTTTTCTTCTTTGGCGGTTGCAAAAAGCTCGTCTACCTTGCCACCGGAGAGCTTTGAGTTAAGCTGCTCTATGGTTTTATCTTTGCTACGTAGCTCCTCGGCAAGCTTTTGAATATTAGCCGGGAGTTCCTTTGCACTGTTTAGTTTTAGTGCCGCTGCCGATTCATCCACCAAGCTTTGAGTTTCTCTCAACAGCTCCAGCACACCCTGCCCTGTAACAGCTTCAATACGTCTTACTCCCGCCGCAACCGAGCCTTCTTGCCTGATTTTAAACAGACCCAGCTTTGCGGTGTTATCAACGTGCGTGCCGCCGCAAAGTTCTATAGAGAACCCTTTAACATTAACCACACGCACAACGTCGCCGTATTTTTCGCCGAAGAGTGCAGTCGCACCCATTTTTTTTGCATCGGCAATAGGCATTTCTCGGGCATCAACCTCTAAAGCATCCAATATAACAGCGTTAATTATGCTTTCGGTTTGGGCAATTTCTGCTTGGGTTAAAGGCGAAAAATGAGTAAAGTCAAAACGCAGGGTTTTTTCGTTAACAAGCTGCCCTGCTTGCTCAACATGGTTGCCCAAAACACGGCGTAATGCCGCTTGCAGCAAATGTGCCGCCGTATGGTTACGCCTTATTGCGTTGCGGCGTGGTATATTTATAGTTGCGGTTAGCGTATCTCCAACAGCAAGCACCCCGTTAAGAACAGTTGCTGTATGCAAAAATACACCCGAATGGTTTTTTGAAGTATTTTCAACCGCTGCTGCAAAGCCCTCGCTGCTGAGTTCCCCCGTGTCGCCCACCTGTCCGCCGCTTTCGGCATAAAAAGGCGTTGTGTTTAGCACTACGGCTACAGTTTCACCCTCAAAGGCCGAAGTCTCCCGCTTGCCGTCTTTTATAATAGCAAGAACTTTTGCGGTTGCAGTGTTTTCTCCATAGCCCACAAATTCGGTGGGCTGTATGTCTGTTATATCAACCGTGTCGCTCAGCCAAGCATCAGCTCCGGCGTTTTTGCGGGCGTTGCGGCTGCGGGTTTTCTGCTCGTCCAGCAAGCGGTAAAATTCTTCTTCGTCTACGCCAATTCCCTTTTCGGCAAGGATTTCCCTAACCAAATCAATCGGGAAGCCGAAAGTATCGTTAAGCTTAAACGCATCTGCTCCGCTTAACGTTTTTACGCTACCGTCCTCTATAATATCGTTAAGCAACGCAAAGCCCTGCTCGATAGTTTTTGAGAAATTCTCTTCCTCCACCTTAATAAGCTTTGTAATAAACTCGCTTTTCTCGGCAAGTTGGGGGTATGCGGACTCGTTTTCTTTAATTACGGTGCTGCAAACCTTAAACAAAAACGGCTCTGTTACGCCTAAAATACGCCCATGGCGTGCGGCACGCCTCAGCAAACGCCGCAACACATAGCCACGCCCTTCGTTAGAGGGCATAACGCCGTCGCTTATCATAAACACCGTGCTGCGAATATGATCGGTAATAACACGCAGCGAAATGTCTTTTTTCTCGTCCTGCCCATACTGTGTGTTGGTAATTTGAGAAATATTCTTCATTATATTTGCAACGGTGTCTACCAAAAACAAATTGTCAACGCCCTGCATAACACAAGCCAGACGTTCCAAGCCCATCCCGGTGTCTATATTCGGCTTGGCAAGAGGTGTATAGTTGCCCTTGCCGTCCGACTCGAACTGAGTAAAAACCAAATTCCAAACCTCAACAAAGCGGTCGCAATCGCAGCCAACCTTGCAATCGGGCTTGCCGCAGCCTTTTTCCGGTCCACGGTCAACATAAATCTCCGAACAAGGTCCGCACGGACCCGAGCCATGCTCCCAAAAATTATCTTCTTTGCCCAAACGCACCATATGGTCAGGTGCTACGCCGACTTTTTGTGTCCAAATGTCAAAAGCTTCGTCGTCTTTTTCATAAACCGAAACATAAAGCAGCTCTTCGGGGATTTCCAGCGTCTTAGTAAAGAACTCCCACGCCCATGCGGTAGCTTCGGTTTTAAAATAATCGCCAAACGAAAAGTTTCCCAGCATTTCAAAATATGTTCCATGGCGGGCGGTTATTCCCACACGCTCAATATCGGGCGTACGTATGCACTTTTGGCAAGTGGTTACCCTTTGGCGGGGGGGCGTAATCTCTCCCGT
>JAISII010000176.1 GCA_031262125.1 Oscillospiraceae bacterium
TAATAATCGGGCACGTGGGCAACTATATACCGCAAAAAAACCACAAATTCATTATTGATATATTCGCCCAAATTGCAAAAAGCAAGCCGAACTCGGCACTGTTGCTGGTTGGCAGGGGCGAAAAAATGCCCGAGTTTGAAAACTATGCCCGCCAAAAAGGTTTGGCAGACAAAGTGCATTTTTTAGGTTCCCGAACCGACGCAAACGAGCTGTACCAAGCAATGGATGTGTTTTTGTTCCCGTCGCTGCACGAGGGGCTGCCCATTGCCGGAGTAGAAGCACAGGCGGCAGGGCTTTGCTGCTTTTTTTCGGAGAATGTAACTCAGGATATTATACTCAACTCTAACTCAACACGCCTGCCGCTTAGCTTTTCTGCTGAAAAATGGGCGGAAATTATACTTGAAAAATCGAGCAATTTTAACCGATGCGATGTATCGGACGATATTGCAAAAAGCGGCTACAGTGCCGAAAAAACCGCAAAATCTATGGAAGAAATTTACTACGGAGTACAAAGCTGATGCATACTGTTACAAATAAAAAAGAAGATTGCAGCGGGTGCGGTGCCTGTACACACATTTGCCCCAAAAAATGCATTGCAATGAGAGAAGATGCCGAGGGGTTTTTGTACCCTTTTATAGACAAAAGTGCTTGCATTAACTGCCGCCTGTGCAATAATGTTTGCCCTGTGCTAAGCCCATTGCCGCAAAAGCGTAAAACAGCAAAAACCTATATTGTGCAAAACAAAGACGAACAGGTTCGCCGTGAAAGTACATCCGGCGGGGCTTTTAGTGCTATTGCAGAGCATATTATCGGTTTGGGCGGTAAAGTTTGGGGTGTGTGTTTGGATGAAAATTTTACGGCTAAACACACCTATGCTGAGAATTCTGCTCAACTGGCGGCTTTTAGGGGTTCTAAATATTCCCAGAGCGAATTAGGCAACACCTTTTTAGAGGTTAAAAACGCCCTGTTGGCAGACCAATGGGCACTCTTTAGCGGCACGCCATGCCAAGTTGAGGGTTTGCTGCGTTATTTGGGCGGCGATAAAGAAAAACTAATTACCGTAGATGTTGTTTGCCACGGTGCACCCTCGCCCCGTGTGTTTAAAAAATATGTTGAATACCAAAGACAAAAAACCGGTGAATTTGATAAATTGTTATTTCGGGATAAATACAGCGGCTATACCCATACAACAATGAGCCTTTATAAGGACGGCAAATGCTTGTACCACAACGGGCTGGAGTATGACCCTATGCTGAAGCTTTATTTTAAAACTTTAATAAGCCGCCCGTCCTGCGGCAAATGTATGTTTAAAAAAATAAACCGTGCATCTGATTTTACTTTATGGGATTGCTATGATGTTGAAAAAATGGATAAAAGCTTTGACGACAACAAAGGCACAAGCAATGTTATGCTGCATACGCAAAAAGCCGAGGCAATTTTTGAGGAGATTAAGAAAAACTTTAAATATGCCCCCACAAACGCAATGCAAGTATGCACACAATCGGTAGAAATGACACAAAGCCATTTACCTCACAAAAAGAGGCATCAGTTTTTTTGTGATTTGAACAAAATGGAAGCAAAAGACTTGTTTAAAAAGTGGTGCCCTGTTACAATAGGGGTGCTGTTTAACAAAAAGATGAGAGAACTGCTTGCTTATACGGGGTTGTATGCCCGTGTGCGGCAGCTTGCATGGAAAATCAAAAAATAAGAGAGAACGATGAGTAAATACATTAAACCAAAGGCTGCTAAAACCCACAAATATTTGGCAATTATTGCGTTGTTCTTGCTGCTGTTTAATGCTTTGCAGGGCAAGCTGACCATATTGCTGCTGCGTTCGCCCAATGCTATTGCAATTGTGCAGGCGTTTGCAGTTTTGCTGCTTATTGTCTATATGATAGTAGAAAAGCACCTCAGCCCGTTGGATATTCGGTTGCAATGGATGGATGTGCTGTTTTTAATGACAGTTGCCGTAATGCTTATTACTACCGAGGATTACAGCGGTAACTTGTCTTATGTTTTGCGATATTGTGTTTTAGTAATTGTTGTTATTGTTTTAAAATACGACGAAAGCCTTATGGAAATTGCAATTAAGTTTGTTATTCTGTTTGGTGCTATGCATGTTTTTTTTACTTTATGGTTTTATTTTGACAAAAACTTTTATTTGAGTTATATTTATCCTACGTTTACTACATTGCAAAAGCAGCATTTGTACGACCAAGTTGTTTACAACGGCTATGCAACCGGGCTTGCCGACCATTACAGTGCAAACGGCATTAATATTTCTTTAGCGGCGTGCGTTTTTTATGTCTGCTTTTTTAAAACAACAAAAAAAGTGCAAAAGGTTGCAATTGCCCTTGGCTTTGCTGTTGCACTGGTAACCTTGTTTATGACAGGCAAGCGTGGTGCACTTGTTTTTGCACTTGCCGCAATGCTTTTTACTTATGTTATTTGCAACAAAGATGCACTAAACAACAAAATTATAAAGCTGCTGCTTATTGTGGCGACATCAGGCGTTGTGGTTTATTTAATGTCTTTTTACATCCCAAGCATTGGGGCAACTATAGAAAGAATTCTGCAAACAATAGGTATGGGGCAAGAAGTTGAATCGGATGTTTCTAACGGGCGGTTTGAACTGTACACCTATGCATGGAATATGTTTTTGCAAAACCCCATTCTCGGTATCGGTTGGAGGGAATATACCAACGACGTTTCAATCTATTATCACGATGACTCGGCACTGCGGGATGCACACAATGTGTTTTTGCAATTGCTTTGCGAAACAGGCATTGTAGGCTTTTTGGTGTTTGTAACCTTGTTTGTGTCGGCATTTGTGCTTACTGTTTATGTAATAAGGCAAATAAAACGCTGCGGCAACCTCTTCCCTGCTGAATATTCTACCTATATGGCATTTTCGATTTGTTTTCAGACCTACTTTTTGCTTTATTGTATGACGGGCAACCCGCTGTATGATATGCAAACCGTTTATGTATATATTTTGGCAATTGGGTTTAGTGCGTGCATTTATTATAGAAACAAGGATGTTTTAAAACAAGCAACCCCATTGCAAAAAGCCAAATCTAAATATTTAAAATAAAGTTTGCAGAGGTGAAAAAAACGAATACCAAAAAAATTTCTGTAATTATTCCGGCATATAACGCCGAGCCATATATAGAAAAGTGCCTTAACAGCCTGATTGCACAGACCGAACCGAATTTTGAAGCGATTATTATCGACGACGGCTCTGCTGACAATACATTTGAGATTTGCAAAAAATACGCCGCACAAGACGCTCGCTTTAAGGTTATTAAACAAAGCAACGGCGGTGTGTCGGCAGCCCGCAACAGCGGCTTGGATATTGCCGGCGGTGAGTTTATAACATTTGTTGACAGTGATGATTATGTAGCCCCCGATTATCTGCAAGTCCTGCTGCAAGGCTACAGCGGCGGCGAATTTGATATTGCAATGTGCGGCTATGTTTTAGAGTTGGACAAAAGCGGTGAGTTGTACCGTGTAACCGGCAACGCCGAAGAACTTACACAAACCGAAATTTTAAACCGTATGTTTGTGCCGCTAAATCGCTCTTGGGGTGGGTTTTTGGTTAACAAGCTTTTTAAGGCAGAGATTATAAAGAAAAACCACATCCGCCTAAACCCCGAATATAAGCTTTTTGAAGATATTGTGTTTAATTATGAGTATATAAAATCTGTCAAGCGGGGCAGTTACACACCAGCACCTGCTTATTATTATGTAACACGCAAAAACAGTGCGGTTTGCACATCAGAAGCCACAGTAAGCAATGCAAACAAATGGCTTAACTCGCTTAAAGCGTTCGATTTTGTAATGGAAGATGCCAAAGATACATACCCGCAGTTTTGCAAAATTTTGAGTATTATGAAGGTTATGTTCTCTGCAACCGCTTTGCGAATTGCGGCAAAAAGCGGGCTTAAAGCAACACCCCGCTATAAAGAGCTGCGACGATATATAATTAAAAATTTGGGCAGTTTTTTGGCAAGCAAAAATATTCGCTTAAAAAAGAAAATCGGCTGCATCTTAACACTTATAATGCCAAAAACAGCCTTTAAATTGTGGGCAGAGGGGAGCTGAAGGTTTGAACACCGCATTAATAACATTCCACAGGGCTGTTAACTATGGTGCTGTGTTGCAGGCTTATGCCTTGCAAACAGCTATAAAACAGTGCGGCACAACCGCCGACATAATAGATTACCACTGCCCTTATATCACGTCTGTTTACCGTCCTTATGATGTCAGCCTGCAAAGCTCGCTGACGGACAAAATTAAAAAATATATTAAAAGCCCGCAATTGAGAAAAAAGGGTGCGGCTTTTGAAGCTTTTGTTAAAAAGAACTTAGTGCTAACCAAGAGTTATAACGCCGACAACAATTTGCAAGCCCTAAACAACAGTTATGATTGTTTTTTAACAGGCAGCGACCAAGTGTTTAACCTTGATATTTCGGGCGGGGATGCACATTATTTGCTGGATTTTGCAGATGACGGCAAGAAAAAATGTGCCTATGCCGCAAGCTTTGGTTATGATTTTGTTCCGCCAAAATATATAGAAAAAACAAAAAAACTGCTGTCCCGCTTTGACGATTTGACCGTGCGGGAAAGCTCGGGGCTGAACATTTTGCAAAGCCTTGGCATCGGCAACGGTGCTGTTGCTGCCGACCCTACGCTTTTGCTGCAAGCAGAGCAATGGGATAAAATTGCGGCCCTGCCTGCCGATGCACCAAAAAAATATGTTTTGGTTTATGCTATGGACAATTGTGTTTATACCCTTAGCAAAGCACGGCAATTGGCAAAAATAAAGGGCTGCAAGCTTGTTTTAGTCAACCCTACTTTGCGGCAGCGTTTAAACTGCCGTGATTTTAAACAATACAACGCAATTGCCCCCGATGAGTTTGTGGGGCTGTTTAAAAACGCCGAAATGGTGGTTACAAATTCGTTTCACGGCACGGCCTTTTCTATCATCTATGGCGTGCCGTTTTACAGCGAAGCTTCTAATAAAAAAAAGGCAGCCCGAATAATCGACTTGCTGGATGCACTTAACATTAAAAACAGGCTTTTGCCAAACGTAACCAACGACGATATGGATTGGGATGAAATCTCGGCTAACCTTAACAAGCTGAGAGAAACTTCTTTAGAAAAATTGAGAAAAATGCTTAAATAAGGTGTAAGTTTGTGAACATAAAAACAGTATTTGACTATAAAGAAAAGTGCAGCGGCTGCGGTGCATGTGCAGATATATGCAAAGCCTGTGCAATTGATATGCAAGCCGATGACTTGGGTTTTGAATACCCTGTTATTGACCCCGAAAAATGCATAAGCTGCGGCAAGTGCAGGCGTTTGTGCCATATGGGCAACAATCAGTTGTTCCACCCCGCCGCAGAGAAGGTTTGGGCACTGCAAAGCAAAAATAAGGATATTTTAAAAACAAGCCAATCGGGCGGTGCGTTTGCAGAGCTTGCACGGCACATTATAAAAAACAACGGCGTTGTGTATGGTGCTGCCTTTACGCAAGTCTTTGACGTGCAGCATATTAGAGCAGACAGTACCGAAAAACTGCAAAAGCTGTACGGCTCAAAATATATTCAAAGCAAAACCGACGGCATATTTTTGCAGGTTAAAGCCGATTTAGACAGCGGCACAACGGTTTTATTCTCGGGCACTCCGTGCCAAATTGCTGCTTTAAATTCGTTTTTAGGTCTTGTGCCAAAAAATCTTTTTACTGTCGAGGTTGTGTGCCATGGCGTGCCATCACCAAAGCTGTGGAGGGACTATTTAGCGTATATTCAAAACGAACACGGCACAATCCTGTCGGCAACCTCACGAGATAAACGCTACGGCTGGCATAGCCATTATGAACACTTTAAAACAAAAAACGGCAGTGTGCGTGGCAATGTTTACAGAAAAATATTTTATAAAAATGTTTTGTTACGCCCCTGCTGCTATAGCACTAAAGACGGTTATTTTTACCCCCAATGCCGCTATGCCGGCAGCAGCCGAACAGCCGACCTTACAATCGGCGATTTTTGGGGCATTGAGCTGACAAGCTCCTCCATTAAAGATGACGACACGGGCATTTCGCTGATGCTGATAAACACTGTGCAGGGGCAACTGCTTTTTGACATAACAGCAAACTCCTTTGTAACCGAAACGCACGATTATGAAGCTGCCGCTGTAAAAAACCCTCATCTTAAACTGCAACTAACCACAGGGGGCATACCGCTGCAAAAGGTTTTTAAGGCAAGAAAGCTATATACAGAAAAAGGCTTTGCTGTTGTTGCAAAAAAATATGCAGAAATTGGCACATCGGGCTTTTTTGTTAAAGGGTTGCGATGGGTACGTTCGGTTGTTAAAAAGAGGATAAAATAAAGTTTGAATAAAATTCAAACTTAAAATTTATATTCGCCGTGCAGTACTGCCTGCGGCAGTCGCACGATGCGTAATTTATGACACATTAGCTTTCGGCTCACAGGGCTTGTGTGTATAACTAATGTATTTTTGTGAGACTGAAAGGCTAATGGTCATAAATATGCTTGACAAATTTAAAAAAAATAAAGGCACAAGCAAGGGCTTGCCCGGTGTAAATACCACCTTTATGCAACGGCTTAAAGCAAACAGGCTTTTAACCGTGCTTTTGGCACTGTTTTTGTTGCTTTGCATTACGGGTGCTGCACTTGTTGCCGTGTTCTGTGCGGGTTATAATTCTATTAAATTTAAGGCACTGTCTGCCATGGTAACCTACAGAGAAACGGCGGTGCTTATTGATGATGAAGAAAAACCGCAAGAAGACGACCCTCTGCAAATGCTGATGGACCAATACGACCGTTCGCCGATAATATCACGCAGCGGCAACCGTGTAAGCATCGACTCTAACGGAATTGAAGACGTGCATATGCTGCACACCTATACGGGCGGCAAAAAGTATGTTTATACCGATAATAACCAGTGGGTTGATTTTATTAAAGTCGGCGGCGAATACCCCGGCATTAACACAACCAAGGGCTACCACACCACACGTCTGAACACCTTTACTATGCAAGAGGTCGGTTGGTATACCGTTTTTGCCATATGGTATATTAATGACGAAAAGTGCTTTATAACTCAAAATTATTTGTTGGGCGACGGGTCGGTCAGCACCGATGTTGTTGACGAAGATGCAATTGAAGAACCCCCTGCAACCCCCGAAGTTTTTGAAGAGAGCAAAAAAATCTGGAGCGAAAACAAAGACAAAATTAAAAAAACAGCAGGAATAAAAAACATACTGATTATGGGTATGGCACAAGAGCAAGACAGCGAAGATGAAATTGTTGAACAATTAACGGTAGTAAGCATTAACAGCAACGAAAAAAATGTTAATATAAACACGCTAAATGAGAACACCTATGTTTATATATCAAGAATTGGGGCAAAAAGGCTTGCACGGGCATATTACTACGGCGGCACCGAGCTTATGGTGCAAACCGTGGAAGAAAACTGCGGAATTAACATAGACCGCTATATTAAAACCAAAACCGAAGATGTTGCTCAAGCAATTGCACTTGTAAAAGGGGTGTACGCTATTAAAAGCACCTATGCACCGTGGACGTCTGAACCAACAGACCCGACTGCTGTTTCTGAAAGTCAACTCTCAGCCGCAAGCTTTTTAAAGGCTTTGCCCAAGCTAACCTCCGATATAACCTTTAGCGATTATTCAGATTTGTTTTTTAACACTTTTGAAGATGTGCACGGATATAATCCCCTAAAAATAGCAGCTGCGGCGTATTTGCTGCTTGTTTTGCTTGTTGCAGCGGTAATTTTATACCTTGCGTTTTTACGCAAGCGTGGCATAGTGTATGTTAACCTGCAAACAGGCGAATGCTGTGAAAAAACCCAAAAGTTCCGTTTCAACGAAAAAATCCGCCCATATAGGCAAACCTGTGTGCCGGGGCAGGTTGCAGAAATGTTTATGGACAAGAAAAAACTGTTTAAAGTCCCGCACAGCATAAAAATGCCTATGCACAAGTTAAAGCTTTATGTGGTAACAACACAAGAACCGGCGGTCGAGCCAACCGCTGACGATAAAAATTAAAGCAAGCTATAATATAAAAAACTACAGAAAGAGGGTGGACAAATGAACAACAGCCGGAGCCGCAACTCGGTTAAAAACATCGGTTATTCCTTAGG
>JAISII010000070.1 GCA_031262125.1 Oscillospiraceae bacterium
GCACGCACTAAAGCGTTTTATATGGCTTGCCACCACCGTGCCGTCGGCATCAATAATATCATACGAGCCGGTGCTTATATCGCCTCGGATTCGCCAGCTTATGCCGTAATAGTAGCAGGTTGAACTTTTAGCGGATAGATTAACTATCAGCTTAAAATTTTCTTCTTTGTTGCCAATGCTGAACGCATGCAAAACAGGCAAGGGGATTTTTTTTATTTTAAGCAGTTTTTCGCCTTGGGTGTCGGTTATTACTAATTTTTCGCCCGAGGGGGAACGGCTGCCCAAAACCAAATATTTCTCTTTGCATTGTTCATCCAAAACCGAAAATCGGGCAAGCAAATCGCTTGTATCTCGTTTTATATATAACTTCATAGGCTAAACCTCTTTTTTTAAGAACACTTTTTACTAATATAGTTTAGATATTATTATTCAACAAAAAGGTTGGTTTATTCTATTTTGCTAAGCCACTCGGCCACTGATGCATCAGAGGGCATACGCCAATCGCCCCGTTGAGAAAGTGAAACCGTGCCGACCTTTGGACCATCGGGCATTGCGTTGCGTTTAAACTGGTTTGCAAAAAAGCGTTTTAAAAATAATTTTAAATAATTTTTAATTTGAGCTTTAGTGTAATCATCGCCGAAAGCATATTGTGCCAGCTCTAAAATTGCGGGCGGAGCATAGCCAAAACGCACAAAGTAATAAAGAAAAAAGTCGTGCAGCTCATACGGGCCGATAATTTCTTCGGTGCGTTGAGCAATTGTACCGTCGGCTTGCGGGGGCAAAAGCTCGGGGCTTACGGGCGTGTTTAAAACATCGGTTAAAACCACACGCAGCTGCTGCTCACCCTGCAAAGCCGCAAACTCAACCAAATACCTAACAAGCGTTTTGGGCACAGAACAGTTAACCGCATACATCGACATATGGTCGCCGTTGTAGGTTGCAAACCCTAAAGCACTTTCCGATAAATCGCCCGTGCCTATAACTATGCCACTATGCATATTTGCCATATCCATCAGCACCTGTGTGCGTTCTCGTGCTTGGCAGTTCTCATAGGTTACATCAAAGCTATTTGGGTTTTGCCCAATATCTTCAAAATGGCGTTTAACCGCCGCTGTAATATCAATCTCATAATATTTTGCACCAAACGCCTGTGCTAAGTTTTCGGCGTTGGTTTTTGTTCGCTGAGTTGTGCCAAAGCAAGGCATACTAACAGCCAAAATGCCGCTTTTGGGCAGCTTTAGCATATCAAATGCACGTGCTGTTACAATCAACGCAAGCGTGCTGTCAAGCCCGCCGGATACTCCAATTACCGCAGTTTTGCAGCCAATGGCACTAAGCCTTGTTGCAAGCCCGGATGATTGCAAATTTAAAATTTCGTTGCAAACCTTTTCTCGGCTTTGCATATTGTTCGGCACAAACGGGGTTTTTGAAATTGTTCGGTTTAATTTAAAATCTTCAAATTCAAAATCAAAATTTACTGCGGTAACAGGTTGTTCAAAAACGTCTGAACTGTTTTGGGCAAAGGTGTTCATCCGCACACGGTCGTGGGTCAGGCGTTGCAAGTCAATATCGCTGTAAATTACGCCGGTGTTAAAAGGCTCGCTTTGGTTTAGCAGCACACCGTTTTCGGCAATTATGTTATGCCCCGAATATACCAAATCCGACGAGCTTTCGCCCGCACCCGCATTTGCCAAAATATAGCCGCAGCACAGCTTGCCGCTTTGCACACGCACCAAATCTCTGCGATAATCGGGTTTGCCGACAAGTTCGGGGCTTGCTGACAGGTTGCAAATAATTCGCCCGCCCGCAGTCGCATACAGCTGCGACGGCGAACCCGGCTGCCACAAATCCTCGCAAATTTCTACCCCAAAGGTAAAATCGGGGTTTTGGTTGCACACAAAAAGCAAATTCTCGCCAAAGCAATCGGTCATATATGTTGCCTGCAATTGTGCCTTTGCCGCCGCATTAATGGCTTGTGTGCCGCTTGCAAAATATCGAGCTTCATAAAACTCGGTATAGTTCGGGATTTTTTGTTTGCAAACCAACCCCAAAACCCTGCCCTTTAGCACAACCGCCGCACAGTTGTACAGCCTGCCGCCCGCATTAACAGGCAGCCCAATAACACAAACCACATTTTTGTCGGCAGTGGCATTTACAATTTGTTTGAGTGCTGCGGCTGCGGCATCTTGCAAGGTTTTTTGCAAAAACAAATCTCCGCAGGTGTAGCCGGTTATGCAAAGCTCGGGGAAGACAACCAGTGCCGCTTTTTGCTCGGCGGCATTGTTAATTATATTTATAATTTGCTTTGCATTATGCTCGCAATCGGCAATTTTTATTTGCGGAGTAGCCGCTGCGACTTTTATAAAATTGTTAAACTTCAATGGTGTTTCTCTCCCCCTATTGGCTTCGCTGTAGCAGAAAATGAAAAATTTCTGCATTCTGCATTTCTGCATTATTATTTAAATCAAAGCCTTCTTTGGTGCATAACATACTGCATTGTTTCTTCTTTTTTATAAATATTTAAATAAGTGCTTGCATAGCCCATAATCGCCCAAAAAAACATAACCATAAACGAAATATTATAAAGCAACGCTCGCTCCAGCAGGGCATAGACCAAATAAGCACAAATAAAACTTACAAGGCAGGTAAGCTCGGTCGATTTTAACTCTTCGAATTATTTTAAAATAATAATAAAAATTTCTTTTGCAAAACGTAGCCCGAAAATTGAAAAAACCGCAAACCCAAGCACACCTGTGCTCACCAAAATTGTCATATAACCGTTATGCAAATCGTTAAAATGTATATTGTCCGCTAAGGTTGGGTCGCTTAAAAGCTTTTGTGCAAAATCTACAATGTTGCCTTGCCCAATGCCAAAGAAGGGGTTAAGCAAAAACAGCTGTGCAGCATTACGCAAAAGGTCAAGTCGTCCGTTATCAAGGGTTTGCCCTGCCTCGTGCCCAAAAGTAGGCACCTGCGGGGCAACAACTTCGCCTGAGTCGGAAACTATTACCGTACCGACTTCGGAGCTTCTTGCTGCTAAAATTGCCGAAAACCCTGTTTTGCATAAATAGCTGGTAAAGAAAAACGCAGTTATTATAAACGCACCCGCCAAAGCTAAAGCCACAGCTTGCCCGAATATACGCTTACGTCCTACTTTTTTTGATTGCTCGAAAATTAAAAACACCAGCGAAAACGCCATATAGCATATTACAAGCAGCAACGCCCCACGGGAGTCGCACAAAAACAGCGAAATTGCATTAAGTGCGGCACAAACAAAAATCCAAATGCGGCTTAGGCGTGTTGCACCCGAGGTTTTTACAAAATCTTTTTTAAGGCACATATGGCAGCAAACCAACGCCACCGCCGCCGAGAACCCCAGCAAGTTCGGGTTTGAATAAATTCCCGTAAAGCGGTTCTCAAAAATTGCAATCTTTACCCAAAAAAGCTCATACTCAACGCCCAAAAACAAAAAGGCAATGCCCAACGCCGCTGCAACCGAGGTTGCAATAACTATAAATTTGCACACAAAATATGCTTCGCCTTTATGTTGCGACGGCTTTTCGGTATGCAGCCCATAAAACACAAAACAACACAAAACAACATGCATTGCCATAAATATATTCTCGGCAAAATTGTCCATAATATAAAACACAGCTGTGCCTAAACCACATGCGACAAAACCAAAAATCCACATGCCGTGCCGCAGGCGGTAAAACGAACCTTTAATAACAATATTATACCCTGTTATTGCCATACCCCACACAAACAAAAAGGGGGCAAGCTGAAAGGTTGCAATCTGCACAAAAGAAATTTGGCACAAAAAAAGGGTAATTAGATAAACTTTTCTAAAAAGCGAAGCGTTGGTAAGCACGGATTTTATTGCACTCATCTAACCACCCTTTCTTTTAAATTATATATAATAATGCAGAAATATCATTTCTTTAAAATGACAAATAAGAATGCAGAATGCAGAAATAGCGAATGATAAATTGAAAAGCTAACTAAAAAATAACATCTTTAACCGTTTTAAACAGCAGTTTAACATCCCGCCCAACCGAGAATTGTTCTATGTATTCTAAGTTATACTTCATTTTTTTGGGCAAAACCACGTTTACATACTCGTCGTCGGGGTTTGCCACATTTGCAAGCAGGTCGTCCTCGTCTTTAAACATAATGCTTGCAAGCGAGGTTATACCCGCCGGCAAAAGCAAGGTCGCATACATTTCCGGCGTATATTGCTCCACATAGTGCGGCACTTCGGGGCGTGTGCCCACAAGGCTCATCTTGCCCGATAACACGTGAAAAATCTGGGGCAATTCATCTAACCTTAGTTTACGCAGCTTTTTGCCCACACGGGTAATGCGTGTATCTTCGCCCACTGTTACAAGTGGACCGGCATTTTCGGCATCGGTTTTCATCGAGCGGAATTTTAAAATCTTAAATGTTTTGCCGTATTTTGTAACCCGCAGCTGCTTAAAAACCACAGGCCCTTTGCTGTCCAGCTTTATCATAACCGCAATAATCAGCATAGGCACGGCAAGCAGTATTATAAGCACAACCGCCGCAAAAATATCAATGCTGCGTTTAAAAAATCTGCTTATTTTTCTGCGTTTTAGTGCTTCGTAATATGGCTGCACCTGCGGTGTTTTTAACATTTGCGGCAGTTTGTTTGCGTTTTTCAATATATCAATCCTTTTTTGATTGTTCGGGACGGCACAAGCTACACTTTTCTGCTTACAGTATACCACGTTGTGGCTTTTTAATCAAGCAAAACTTTAAAAACAGAGCATAAAGAACGCTTTAACAACGCTTTTTGGAATAAAACCCAAAAAACCACCCAAACCACCTTGACAACCCACTCAAGACAGTTTATTATTAGACAAGAGGTGAATTTTGTGATTGGTATTATTGATTATAAGGCGGGCAATTCGGTTAGCGTGAAGAATGCCTGTGATAAAATCGGCGTTGATGCCGTGCTGATAACTTCGGCACAAGAGCTGCAAACGGTTGATTCGGTTATTTTGCCCGGAGTTGGCTCGGCAGAGGAAACAATGAGCTCGCTTAAAGAGCTGGACTTGGTGGCGGCGTTAGAGGATTTTGTGTTTGCACAAAAAAAGCCCTATTTGGGCATTTGTGTTGGTATGCAGGTGCTGTTTGAGTTTAGCGAAGAGGGCAACACAAAATGCTTGGGCTGGCTGCAAGGCGAGGTAAAGAAGTTCGACAGCACACTTGTGCGGATTCCTCAAATTGGGTGGAACAACATACTCTGGGCAAAGCAAAGTGCTTTAAAAAACAGGCTTGCAGAGGATAATTATTTTTATTTTGTAAATTCGTACTTTGTTATGCCAAAAAACAAAAGCGACATTTTGGCAACGGCTGTTTATGGGCAAGAATTTACAGCAATGGTCGAACACGAAAATATTTACGCCTCGCAATTCCATATAGAAAAAAGCGGAGAAATCGGCTTGCAAATTCTCAAGAATTTTTCATTATTAAGCGGGGGAGATTTGAACTAATGCTGACTAACAGACTTATTGCATGCTTTGACGTTATTGGCGGGATGGTAACTAAGGCTAATAAATTTCAAGACAATTTTGACATTGCCCCCGTTGAGGTTATGGCAGAGCGTGTTTATAAAATGCAGATAGACGAAATTATTTTTTACGACATTAAAGCCAGTGCCGAAAAACGCCCCATAGATATTGATATGGTTACAAAAACTGCAAAAATGGTGTTTGTGCCGTTTACGGTTGGCGGCGGAATTAGGAACGTGGACGATATGTACCGTGTGCTAAAGGCTGGCTCCGAGAAAATCAGCGTAGACTCGATGGCGGTGCGTAACCCCGATATTGTTTATGACGGTGCAAAGGCATTCGGCTCGCAGTGCATTGTTTTAAGCATGCAGGTTAAAAACGTCGGGGTCAGCAAAAGCATACCCAGCGGGTACGAGATTTATATTGACGGTGCACGCCTTAGCACGGGCATGGATGCCGTTGAATGGGCAAAACGTGGCGAAGCTTTGGGTGCTGGCGAAATTGTTGTAAACAGCATAGACAACGACGGCACACATATCGGCTACGATATTGCAATTACCGATGTAATAAGCAAAAACGTAAATATTCCTGTAATCGCCTCGGGCGGGGCGGGCAAACCCGAGCATTTGGCTGACGTTTTTAAAACCGGGGCTTCTGCCGCTATCATCAGTTCTATGCTGTATTCTCCAAAGCTTGAGCGTAATTATTCGGTGCAGGAGCTTAAAGAATATTTGACTTCCTGCAACACGCCTGTAAGACCTTGGATTGATAGATAACAAAATGTATAAAATTAAAGAAACAATAATTGTCGAAGGCAAATATGACAAAATAAAACTGCAAACATTTTTAGATGCAAATATAATTGCCGTTAACGGCTATAGAATTTTTAAAGAAAAGCAATTGCAGCAAATGCTGCGTAAGCTTGCCGACAAAAATGGTTTGATTGTTATGACCGACAGCGACGGCGGAGGGCAGCAAATACGTGGGTTTATACGCAGCCTTGCAAACGGAGCTAACATAAAGCATTGCTACACGCAGCAGGTGCAGGGTAAAGAAAAACGCAAGCCGGCAACCTCTAAAGATGGTTTTTTAGGAGTAGAAGGGCTTTCGCAGGACATAATAATCAAGGCACTGCGGCAGTGCAATGCAACATTTTTAAGCGAAGAAGAACCTGCAACTGCAGAGCAAAACAACGGGCAAAATAATTCTAAATGTAATAAACATGCCGAAAAAATAATAGCCAAACAAGACCTAATGAGCGTTAACTTATACGGCACGGCAGATGCAGCCGAACGCCGCAAGGCAATGCTTAAAAAATTGCAGTTGCCCGATTACCTATCCTCTAACGATTTTTTAACCGTAATTAACAGTTTGTACAGTTGGCAAAATGTGGTTGACATCGTTCGGGATTTATAGTATAATTATATGCATAGCAAAGCTTATGGCTAATAACAGTAGCCATTATCATTTTATAAAAAGGAGTTAAAACTATGGAATTAAAAGGTTCAAGAACAGAAGCAAATTTGTGGGCTGCATTCGCCGGAGAATCTCAGGCACGCAACAAGTACACATATTTTGCAAGCAAAGCAAAAAAAGAAGGGTTTAACCAAATTGCGGATTTGTTTATGGAAACCGCAGCTAATGAAAAGGAACACGCAGAGCTTTGGTTTAAGGCTCTGGGCGGGATAGGCGACACCGCAGCAAACCTTGAGGCTGCCGCAGACGGCGAGAATTATGAGTGGACAGATATGTACAAAACCTTTGCCGAGGTTGCCCGTGAAGAAGGATTCTTAGAAATTGCCCTCCAGATGGAAGGTGTTGCAAAAATCGAAAAAATGCACGAAGAACGCTACCGCAAACTGCTCTCGAATGTTCAAAAGGGCGAAGTTTTCAAGCGTGGTTCTATTATGGTTTGGGAGTGCGGCAATTGCGGTCATGTTGTAATCGGCGAGGATGCCCCCACAATTTGCCCCGTTTGCAAGCACCCGCAATCTTACTTCCGCATTAAGGCAGAGAATTATTAATTTTTGTTGATTAATAAAAAGCCTTAATTAACGGCGAGTTTTTAAGATTTTTTTAAGAAATTTTGCGTGAATATGCTCCCTCGTGCAAGCGGGGGAGTTTTGCTTTTTGGCATAGTTATCAAAGCTTATTTTCACGTTTTTCGTAGCTTGATTATCGAAGTTGAATATGGTATAATGTTTTTAGAAATTTTAGTTGATTTAATTTATAAGGAATAAAATTATGGCTGAGAATAAAAAGGTTTCCCGTTATAAAATCCGAGAGCAGGCGTTTTTGCTTTGCTTTGAAAGGCTGTTTTCGGACAGTACCCTTGAAGAAATTGCCGAAAATGCACTTGAATGCCGAGAGCTGGAATTTGAACCCGAGGTTTTGCAAATTGCACGTTCAATGGAAGAAAACTCCGAAACAATCGATGAAAAGATAGAAAAATACCTTAAAGAGGGCTGGAAAATCAGCCGCTTGCCAAAGGTGTCGTTGGCGGTTTTGCGTGTGTGTGCATTCGAGCTTTTTTACCGTGAGAGCGTGCCGACAGGCGTTGCAATTAACGAGGCAATTGAGCTTGCAAAAAAATACACCACACCCGAGGATGCCGCATTTATCAACGGAATTTTAGGCTCGCTTTCTCGTGGAGAATTAACAGGCGAACGCCAAGGCAGGCTGCCGGATGCTAAGAATGACGCATAACCTGCGGAAGAAGAAAACGCAAACAGCAAGCTTGAAGTAACCGCAAAAGCTTGATGAAGGAAGCTTGATTTATATGAATTTTGAGCCGACAATTTTAAAGGTTTCTCAGCTAAACTATTATGCAAAAACGCTGCTGGAGGGCGACCCTAAGCTTGCCTATGTTTTTGTTACAGGCGAGATTTCCAACCTCAAAAACCACTATGCAAGCGGGCATATTTATTGTTCGCTTAAGGATGAATCGGCAGTTATTAGTGCTGTGATGTTTAAGGGCAACGCCCGCAACTTGAAATTTACGCCCGAAAACGGCACAAAGGTAATTGCCCGAGGGCGTGTTTCTATTTATGAAGCAACCGGGCAATACCAATTGTATATTGAAGATATGCAGCCGGACGGAATAGGAGCATTGACGCTTGCCTTTGAACAGCTGAAGAAACGGCTGGAAGAGCAAGGGCTTTTTGACCCTGCACACAAAAAAGAACTGCCACGTTACCCCAAAACTTTGGGCATAATAACAGCCAAAAGCGGGGCAGCGTTGCAGGACATGATTAATGTTGCAACACGCCGTTTTAGCGGAATTAAAATTTTGGTCTACCCGGCAATTGTGCAGGGTGAATTTGCCGTGCCTACACTGATTGAAGGGGTAGAATATTTCTCAAAAACACACGCCGCCGATGTTGTGATAATCGGGCGGGGCGGCGGTACGATTGAAGATTTGTGGGCATTCAATTCGGAGGGTTTAGCACGGGCTGTTTATAATTGCAGCGTGCCGATTATCTCGGCTGTAGGGCACGAAACCGACTTTACAATCTGTGATTTTGTCGCTGATTTGCGTGCACCCACGCCATCTGCGGCGGCTGAACTGTGCATACCAGAGGCAGCTGTTTTAATGAGCAATGCCTTTGACTTTTTATATAAAGCAGAGGTTGCACTAAAAAATATTTTTAACAAAAATCACGAAGCACTTAACCGCCACGAGGCAGCAATTTATAAAGTAAACCCTGCCGCAACACTGGCAAATAAAGAGGATAATATTAACTCCATTTTCACATCAATTGCCAAAGATTTTAAGGCAAAATTAGCGGCAAACTTTGCACAAGTTGAATACTATGAAAAGGTTTTTGCATCGCTTGACCCTACCAATATTTTGGCACGGGGCTTTGCTGCGGTTTATTTGCAAGAGGGTACGCAGGCAACTCAAAAAAAGCAATTAAACAGCGGCGAAAATATTAAAATAACCTTTTCCGACGGTACGGCGACAGCTACTGTTACCTAAGAAAGACAACCACAAAATATACTAAATGTAATATATGGCAAAAAAGAGGTGAGTTTATGGCTTTTTGCCACCTGCATCTGCATACCGAATTCAGCCTGCTTGACGGTGCGTGCCGCTTGAACAGGCTTATTCCCTATGTAAAAAGCCTTGGGCAAACCGCTTTGGCAATAACCGACCATGGGGTAATGTTCGGTGTTATTGATTTTTACCGTGCCTGCAAAAACGAAGGTATAAAGCCGATTATCGGGTGTGAAGTTTATGTTGCACCAAAAAATCGGTTCGAAAAAACCAAAAGCGACAGCAAAAATTATTATCATATGATACTTCTTTGCGAGAATAATGAGGGGTATCATAATTTAATAAAATTGGTTTCTCTGGGGTTTACAGAGGGTTTTTATAACAAGCCGAGGGTTGATGACGAGCTGCTTAAAAAGTACAGCAAGGGGCTTATTTGCCTTTCGGCTTGCCTTGCGGGCGAGCTGCCGCAGCGAATTTTAAACAACGATTATGCCGGTGCAAAAGAAAAGGCGTTGTATTACCAAGAGGTTTTTGGCAAAGAAAATTTCTACTTAGAGTTGCAAAACCACAATATTCCCGAACAAAAGGCTGTAAATTCAAGCTTGGTGCGAATTTCGGAGGAGATTAACGCACCTCTGGTCGCTACTAACGACTGCCACTACATAACGCCTGACGATTACAAAATGCATGGCGTTTTGTTGTGTATTCAAACAAACCACACCATTTATGACGAAGACAAAATGGAGTTTTCGACCAACGAGTTTTATGTAAAGTCGGAAGAGCAAATGGCAGAAATGTTCCCCAATTTGCCGCAAGCGTTAGAGAATAGCCAAAAAATTGCCGAGCGTTGCAATGTTGAATTTGAGTTCGGCGTGCGAAAGCTCCCGCATTTTGAGTTACCTAAAACGGCGAAAACCACTGACCATTTTGAGTATATGAAAAGTTTGTGTGAGGATGGTTTGCAACGGCTTTATAGCGAAATTACGCCAAAAATTACAAGCAGACTTGAATATGAGCTGAGAATAATCGAGCAAATGGGATTTGTTGATTACTTTTTGATTGTTGCCGACTTTGTTAATTATGCAAAATCCTGCGGTATTCCTGTGGGACCGGGAAGAGGCTCGGGTGCAGGGTCGCTGTGTGCATATTGCATGGGCATCACGGGCATAGACCCGATGAAGTACGACTTGCTGTTTGAGAGGTTTTTAAACCCAGAACGTGTGAGTATGCCCGATTTTGACATTGATTTTTGCCGAGACCGCAGGCAGGAAGTAATAGATTATGTTGTAAGAAAATACGGAGTAAGCCACGTCGCACAAATTATTGCGTTTGGTACAATGGCTGCAAAAGGTGCCGTTAGGGATGTCGGGCGAGCATTGGGTGTGTCTTACGGCAGCGTTGATTCGCTGGCGAAACAAATTCCCTTCGATTTGAATATGACGCTTGAAAAAGCCCTTAAAGTCAGCCCGGAGCTTAAAAAGCGGTATGATACAGATGAGCAATCCCGCAACATAATTGATATGGCAAAGGCGATTGAAGGTATGCCCCGACATGCCACAACACACGCTGCCGGTGTGGTGATAACCGAAAACCCCGTAAGCGATTATGTGCCTTTGGCAAAGAACGACGAAGCCGTGGTTACTCAATTTACGATGACAACCTTGGAGGAACTCGGGCTTTTAAAGATGGATTTTTTAGGGTTGAGAAACCTAACCGTAATTAATGACACAGTTAAAATAACACACGGCACCGACCCGACTTTCAGCATTGAAAACATAAATGAAAATGACGAAAAAGTTTTAAAAATGATTTCGGCAGGGCATACGGAAGGTGTTTTTCAGTTTGAAAGTGCAGGTATGAAAAGCGTTTTAATGCAGCTAAAGCCGGAGCGTTTTGAGGATTTGATAGCGGTAATTTCGCTGTATCGTCCCGGCCCTATGGACAGTATACCTAAATATTTGGAAAACCGTCATAATCAACAAAATGTAAAATATACACACCCAAAATTGGAGAAAATCCTAAAAACTACATACGGATGCATAGTTTATCAAGAGCAGGTTATGGAAATTTTTCGTGAGTTGGGCGGCTATACATTGGGTCGTGCTGACATTGTGCGGCGTGCGATGAGCAAAAAAAAGCACAGCGTAATGGAGAAAGAGCGGGAGATTTTTATAAACGGTCTGACCGATGAAAACGGCACGGTTGTTGTTGAAGGCTGTGCAAGGCGGGGCGTGGATGAAACAGCTGCAAAGCGAATTTTTGACGAGATGGAGAGCTTTGCATCTTACGCATTTAACAAATCTCATGCGGCGGCGTATGCACTTGTGTCGTACCAAACGGCGTGGTTAAAATGTTATTACCCCAAGGAATATATGGCTGCGTTGCTTACAAGTATGCTCGAAAATCAAGGCAAATTGGCGGGCTATATTGCCGAGTGCGGTCGAATGAATATCGAAATTTTACCGCCGCATGTCAACGAGAGTGTGATTGGGTTTACAGTTAGTAATTACTCAATTAGGTACGGGCTTATTGCAATTAAAAACTTGGGCAATAATTTTCTTCAAAACATTATTAATGAGAGAAAAAGCGGCAAGTTTAAGACGTATTACGATTTTTGCAAGCGAATTTACGCTTATTCGCTTAATTCTCGTGCGTTGGAAAGCTTGATAAAGTGCGGTGCTTTGGACGATTTGGGCTATAACCGCCGTGAGATGCTGACGAGCATAACCATAATTTTTGACGATTTGGAACACAATAAAAGGAATTCGCTTGCAGGGCAAATGTCGATTTTTGAAAGTGCGGCGGGCGATACTGCTCCGATTGAGCCAAAACTCCCCAAAATGCCGGATTTGGAAGAATCGGAACGGCTGCATTTTGAAAATGAAGTTGCAGGGATGTATTTATCTGGGCATCCTTTGAATAAATACGAAAAGTATAATAAACACATCAAAGCAGTGAAAATATCCGAAATAGTTCAAGATGATTTGAGAAAATTTAAGGACGGTACAAGAGTAACTCTGCTTGGCGTAGTGCGAAAAGTTAAAACGCAGATAACAAAATCTAATGCTACAATGGCTTTTGTTGAGCTTGAAGACAAAACCGGCACGATTGAAGTGATTGTGTTCCCGAACGTTATGGAGACAGCCGGGCAAAGTTTGGTCAAGGGCAATATTATTGAAATCGCAGGCGCTGTTAACCATAAGGAAGAGGAAGATGCAAAGATAATTTGCAACGAATTAAAGTCAGCCCCACAGGCAGAAGAGCTTGGAAGATACATAAACAACGCACAGGAATTAAGGGCTAACATTAAAATAACACAAGACAGAGTGAATAGAAGTACAAACAGTAATAAAAAGCTGTATTTGAAAATTGAGCGGCGTGATTCGGAAGAGTTCGATAAAGTTATAAATATTTTGGAGATTTTTCAAGGCGGAACGCCTGTAGTAATTTATATTACAAATAGTAAAACACAGCTTAACCTAACAGAAAACAAATGGGTGGAAGTTAATGATACCCTATTAACTGAATTAAAGCGGATTTTAGGCGACGATTGCGTTGTTTTAAAATAGCAGATTGGAGGGATTGTGTGCTGAATTTTGTGCTTGGACCGTGCGGAAGCGGCAAAACTACATATCTAATTGATATGGTTGACGCACTATTCAAAACCGGCTGTGAAAAAATCATGTTTTTGGTGCCTGACCAAAATACATTCCAGACCGAAAAAAAATTGTTGCAGCATTTGGTAGCAAAAATAAGCAATCAAATCCCTGTTTATGGCTTCTCAAGGTTGTGTGAAAAATACGCAAAGCCAACTGCTTTGAACCTAAAAATATTAGATGATTCGGCAAAAAGCGTTTTGATGAACATTGCTTTGGCGGAAGTTAAGGATAGTTTAGAATTTTATAAAACCCAAGCAAGCAAGCCGAATTTTGTTGACATTATGCTTGAGGTAGCTAAAGAATATAAAAAGGCTGATTTAAACAGTGAAGTTTTGCGTGAAAACGCAAAGAAATTATCGGACGAAATATTAGCTAAAAAAATTAACGAAACCGCACTGATTTATGATTGTTATAACGCAATAATTTCTCAAAAATTTGTAGATAGTTTCGACTTGCTGACTCTTTTGAAAGATTACTTATGTAAAAATCCTATTTTTGAAGGCTACACGATTGTAGTGGACGGATTTTCGGGCTTTACTGCCCAAGAGTATGGGGTTTTGAGGGAACTGCTGAACCAATCGGAGGAATTTTTTTGTGCTCTAACTCTCGAAGAGCACGGCGACGATGATATGTTCAACTCACCTGCTCAAACGCTTAAAACGCTCAGAGCAATTTCGGAAGACATCGGCAAACCGTCTGCGTGCAAAATTTGGTTTGATGATGTTAAAAGCATAAAAAGCGAGCCAATATTATGCCTAAGCAAATCAATTTTTCGTGCAAAAAAAGAAATTTTTTCAGCAGAAGCGAATGATATATGCATTGTTAATTGTGCAAATATACACAAGGAAATCGAATTTGTTACTAAAAGAGTTAAACAAATAGTAATTAGTGAGGAGTATGAATACTCGGATATTGCAATAATCTGCCGAGATGTTAAGCCCTATCTTGGAATTTTGAATAAAGAACTGCAAAAATACAAAATCCCGTTTTTTATGGATGTACCCGAAATGGTGCAGACAAAAAGTTTGATGAGAGCAGTTGTTGCCCTGCTGAATTTTATAATCCACAGGTACGACATCGAATATTTTTTTGAGTTGATAAAGAGCGGAGTTTTGCCGTTTGAAGATGAAGAAATTTTCTTTTTAGAAAAATACATAACTGTTTGGAATATTACAAATAGTAAAATTGTGAAAGAATTTTCAGAGCATCCGAATGGCTTTTGCAACAAATGGAGCAACGAAGATGTAGAAAATTTAGCAAAACTTGAGAATATGCGAAAGAAAATTATAGAGCCGATTATTGAATTTGAAAAGTATTCAAAAAATAATAGCGTTGGGCAACAAATTAAAAACCTGCACAAATTACTTGCTAACTTGGGAATTGAAAGCGAAATTGCGAATTTAAAACAAGAATCTGTGAATAATTCTGAAATTCAAGCTGCCAACGAAGAATTAAGACTTTGGAACGAATTAGTGCGAATTTTTGAAAACACCTACAATTTGGTTGGCGAGTACTCAATTGGTATTGAGCAGCTCAAAAAAATTCTTTTATGTCAGTTTGCAGAGGTAAGCTTAAAAAATATTCCCGAGAGTATAAATCAAGTTGTGGTTGCAAGTGCCGAGCGTACACGCATAGAGAAGAAAAAAATCGTGTTTATTATTGGTGCAATTGATGGCAAATTCCCACGCTGGCCCGAAAGCTCGGGACTTTTTACCGATAAAGAAAGGGTGCAGCTAAAAAATTCAGGGCTGCCAATTTACGACGGGCAAGAGCAATTATACAATTTAGAGTTATATTTTACCTACACAGCTGTGTCCGGGGCATCGGATAAACTTTATATTACCACATACGGCAAAAATTTAGATGGTAGCGAAAACGCCGCTTCTCCGATTATTGCCGAAACGATGGCGATATTACCCAATGTAAAAATTTTAAATTATGACGACACAGATATTAACAACGTGTTCTCGCCGGAGGATGCTGAAAAGTTATACTCAAAAATAAAAAATAATCCATTAAAAACGGTTGATTGTGCCGCCTTAGAAGAGTATTTAAGAGCTATTGGTAAGTATGATAAGTTTAAATATATAACACTAAAAAACAGGCACCCTGAAAGGTTTTTGATAGACAACAAGCAGATGTTGGAAAACTATTTAAGTGATGATATTGCTCTCTCGGCCAGCCGAATAGAGAGCTTTAATTTGTGCCGTTTTAAATATTTTTTAAAATATTTTTTAAATATTGCCGAAACAAAAAAGGCACGAATTGATACTTTGGAGAGCGGCTCGCTTATACATTATGTATTAGAGGAAATTTTTAAGCAAGGCGACTTGCAAAATAAAAATACAGAAGAAATACGGTTTGAAATTAACAGAATTGTGGATGACTACAGCGAAAAACGATTTGGAAAGACAATTTTGCAGGATGAGATTTTTGCTTATGAAATTTGGCGTGTTAAAGAATCTTTGGCGAATTTGATAGCAAATATAAAAAAAGAACTTCAAAATTCAAACTTTGTGCCGGTCGATTTTGAACTGAAAATCGGCGACAGCACTGAGGATATACCATCTTATAAAGTTAAAATGCCAAACGGAAATAACCTGATTATAAAAGGCAGCATCGACAGGGTGGATGTGTTTGAACATGAAGATAAAAAATATGTACGGGTTATTGATTATAAATTGGGCGGCAAAATTTTTAATTTGAGCGATGTTTTTTACGGGCTGAATATGCAAATGCTGCTATATTTATACATTTTAAAAAAGAATGGCAAACAGCATTTTAACGCCGAAATTATACCGTCGGGAATATTATATATGCCTTCGCTTTCGGGTTCGATTAATATTGAATCCGGCTTATCGGAGGAGAGTCTTGATAAAAAACAGAAGCTCCAGTTTAAAATGAACGGTTTAATACTGTCGGAGCCCGAAATTATTGAAGCGATGGATGTTACAAATAGTGGAGAATTTATCCCTGTAAGCATAGCAGCTGATGGTAAGATTAAAAATGCAGGGAGCACAGCTACCCTTGCACAATTTGATAGTATATTCAACAAAATAGACAATATAATTTTTGATATGAACTCATCACTTTTAAAAGGTGATTTTTCTGCAGTTCCGGCAAAGTCTAACGACGACCGCATTAATGCTTGCAAATACTGCGAATATGACTCTGTGTGCTTATGCAAAAATAACGATAAGTATAAAAAAATCGAAAATATCGAAATTGACAGTTTGTTAAACGGGCAAATTTGAGGAGGTGAACCTGCTATGTGGACGCAAAACCAAATGGATGCAATTAATTCGAGGGGCGGTACAATTCTTGTTTCGGCTGCGGCGGGTTCGGGCAAAACCTCTGTGCTGGTTGAGCGAGTGCTGCAAACGATTTTGGATGAGCAAAACCCAATTGATGCAAACCGTTTGTTGATTGTAACATTTACAAATGCGGCGGCACAAAATATGCAGTTAAAAATCAAGCGAGAACTTGACAAAAGGCTGATTTCACAGCCGCAAAACAGGCTGATTCAACGGCAAAGAAAGTTAATTAACAGTGCCGATATTTCTACTATTGATAGTTTTTGCCAACGTCTTATAAAAGATAATTTTCAGTCGCTGGATATACCGAGCGATTATAAGATTGAGGTTGGAGCAAAGCTTGAAATATTGCGTAACACCGCCCTTGATAATGTTATTAAACGCAGATTGCACGATGATTATGATAATTTTGTGCAATTGGTTGACAATTTTTCAAGCGATAAAGGTTACTCTCAATTTCGAGAAATTATATTGGAAGCCTATGATTTTTTGTCTTGTTTGCCGTTCCCGAAAAAATGGGCTGAAAATGCTGTAAAAAACTATAAAACGGACGAAAATTTGTTGCTAAACCCGTTTGTACAGGCGATAATCAGCAAAATAGTTTTTGATATTAACTTTTGTGCACAAAGCACCCAAGAGATTTTTAACGAATTGCAAGACTTGGATGAGGGCTCAAAATTCCTCGGCAAATTAAGGGCTGTCTTGACTTTTGATATCGAGTATTATAATGGTTTAATTAACAGCACCAAAAATTGGGACGAGCTTTACAACTATTTAAAAACAAATAAACGCCCCACAATGCCATCGGTAAGTAAGGGCGAAGAAATATATAAAGATTTGCAGGCAGATATTAAAAGCAGACGTGAAAATTTTGGGAAAATCATTAAAAAAACAGAAAAATTAGTTTTTCAGCCCGAGCCGGAAATTATTAAAGACCTACGCCTAATGGAAGCTTATGTGAAAGAATTGTTAGGTTTTGTTTTTGAGTTTAAAGAGGAGTTTAGTTTAGTTAAGCTAAAAAACAAGGTCGCCGATTTTAACGACACCGAGCGGTGGACGTTTGAGCTTTTAGTTGACAATGAGGGCAACCGTACGGATTTGTCGTACAAAATTGCCGACACGTACGATGCTGTTTTGGTTGATGAATATCAGGATGTTAACGATTTGCAGGAGAGCATTTTTGATATTATAAGCAACAACAGCAAAAACCTGTTTATTGTTGGCGATGTTAAGCAGTGTATTTATACTTTTAGGCAAGCAAAGCCGCAAATATTTTCTAACCGAAAAGACAGCTATGAGTTTTATGATGCACACAAAGACAACTACCCCGCAAAAATTTTGCTGGAGAAAAACTTTAGAAGCTTTGACGGTGTAACCGATGCCGTAAACTTTGTTTTTTTTGCTTTAATGAGCAAAAAAGTCGGAGAAATTGATTACAACAACGACGAACGTCTGGTGTGTTTTGAGGAGTACCCGATTACAGAAGAACCTGCGGCAGAGCTGCATTTGCTTGAGTGCAACCACGAAGATGACGATATTGAGGCGGAGGCAGAATATATCGCATTAGAGGTTTTGCACCAATTAGCACACACCAAAATTTATGAAAACGGAATTTTTAGAGCGGCAAAATGCAGCGATATTGTAATTTTGATGCGTAGCACAAAAAAGAAATCTCAAAAAATTATAGAAGCATTACGCCGCTATAATTTGCAGGCAACCTGCAACGCCGACACAGGGTTTTTAAAGAAAAAAGAAATCAGTCTGGTATTAAATATACTAAAAATAATAAACAACCCAACCGAGGATATACCACTAACTTCGGTTTTGATGTCGGTACTTTTTGCTTTTACGCCCGATGATTTACTGACGGTTAGATTTAACGGCAAAAAAACAAATTTATATACAGCATTGCTGCAATATCAAGGCGAAAATGAGCAACTAAAAAATAAAATTGCCGAATTTTTTAATGCGATTGAGCAGTGGCGGAAGCTGTCATACTCAATACCAACAAGCGAGCTTATAAGTGCGATATACCAACAGACCGAGCTGTTGTCGCTTGCCAATATTATGTTTAATGACCAAAATGCCGAAAACAATCTTTTGCTCTTATGCGAATATGCCAAAAATTTTGAGTCATCCGAAAAGTTCGGACCGTCTGCATTCCTTAATTTTATTCAAAAAACCGAAGAAAACGGTGCCGACTTAAAGCCCGCAGCCGTAGATAACGAGCAGCAGGACAGTATTCAGATTATGTCAATCCACAAGAGCAAGGGGCTGGAATACCCTGTTTGTATAATTGCCGACACCACACATCAATTCTCAACCGACAGTAATAAATCGGCAATTATTAACGAGCAATTGGGAGTTGCCTTTAAACGCAAGGGCTCAGGGAACTTCAAATTTTCAACCCTGCCGCATAAAGCAACACAAATTGCGGTTAAAAACGGAGAAATATCGGAAGAATTACGCAACCTTTATGTTGCTATGACCCGTGCAAAGCAAAAAGTAGTGATGATATACACCTACAAGCCGAGCGGTAACAGCAAGGGGAACATTGATGAGCATATTAAATCGGTCGCAAAAAAAATAACCGTTAAAAACGGCAAAATTTCGGAGTTTACAGCTCTAAATGCAAAAAACATCGGCGAGTGGCTGCTTATGTCTGCATTGGTTCATCCCTCCGGCATACAATTAAGGCAAATTGCCGGTATGCAATCGCTTGCTGTTTTAGGCAGCGATGCCAAACCGTGGGATATTTCTGTAACCTACAGCAGTGATAAAGCAAACGAAAACGACAATATTGCAAAAGAAAGCGATGCGAGTTTTGAGAGCGGCAATGATTTAGTATTACCCGACAAAATTGAACTTACCGCAAAAGCCAAAGCGATTGCAGCAAAAATGCGGCAGCAAATTGAGATGGCAAACAAAGATACTGTTGCAATCCCCGAAAAAGTTACAGCATCGGGGTTAACGCACAGCGTTACAGACAGGTTCAATTACGAAACAATGAGAACACCCGCATTTTTAACAAACAGCAAAATAACCCCCGCCGACCGTGGAACTGCAACCCATAAATTCTTACAGTACTGCGATTTTGAAAAAGCCAAAGAAGATTTTACGGCGGAGTTTGACCGCATAGCCGCTACGGGATTGATACCCAAAAACTTTATTAGCGTTATTGATATTGAAAAGGTAAAAGCGTTTTTAGATAGTGAATTGTGTGCAGAGATTTTGAGCTCGCCCAAAATATTTAAAGAGTACAATTTTTTGGTTTTTGAGAGTTTGAAGGGCATAAAAATAGAGAATGAATTGCTGCAAAATCAAGATAAAGTTTTGCTCCAGGGGGCGGTTGACTTAGCTTATTTGAAGAATGATAAACTTGTGATAGTTGATTATAAAACCGACCGAGTAAAAACGCTTGATGTGCTGCAAAAACGCTACGAAAGCCAAGTGAAGCTTTACATAAGGGCAATGGCACAGGCAACGGGAATAGCAGTAGAAAAGGGCGTTATATATTCGCTGGAGTTGGGAGATTGGATTGATATTTTTGATGAGCAAAATTAATTATTTGTGCTAATTTTTAAGTATTGCTTCGGCACATTTAATACCGTCTATAGCTGCCGAAATTATACCCCCGGCATAGCCTGCACCCTCGCCGCAAGGGAACAACCCGTTAATGCCAATGCTTTGCATTGTGGTTGGGTTACGCAAAATTCTTATGGGGGAGGAGCTGCGGGTTTCGGGTGCGGTTATTACAGCGTTTGGGTTAGCAAATTCGGGGATTTTTCTTGAAAAATCTTCAAGCGAGAGTGCAATCGAATCGCAAACATATTCGGGCAAAAAGTCCCAAATATTTGCACCGGCAACCCCGGGCAAATAACTTGGGGTTATATTTGAAAACTCGGTGGTGGTTTGCTTTTTTAAAAAATCGCCGACTTTTTGTGCAGGGGCGTTGTAGTTGCCCGAAACGGTGTAGGCAGATTTTTCGATTTTACGCTGAAAATGCACCCCGGCAAGCGGCCCTAAATCTCCAAAATCATCAGGGCTAACCGAAACCAAAATTGCCGAATTTGAGTTATCGCCACGGCGGGCAAAATTGCTCATTCCGTTGGTTACAATTGAGTTTTCTTCGCTTTGTGCGGCAACAACACGCCCACCGGGGCACATACAAAAAGTATAAACTCCCCGCCCGTTTGCAAGGTGCGTGTTAAGCTTATACGAGGCAGCACCCAGCCGTGCATTGCCCGCAAAAGTGCCATATTGGCACGAGTCTATAGCTTTTGCAAGATGTTCAATACGTACCCCAATAGAAAACGCCTTGGATTCGATGGGGATTTTTTTGTCGTTGAGCATTTCAAAGGTGTCTCTTGCACTGTGCCCAATGGCTAAAACTATGCAATCCGTGTCAATTTTGTATGCGGATTCTTCATTTTTTACAACGGCGGCAACAAC
>JAISII010000085.1 GCA_031262125.1 Oscillospiraceae bacterium
TGGTGAGCCGAAAGGTTTATGCCGAAGTCCCGCCGAGGGTGGAGTATTCGCTTACGGAACTTGGTGAAAGCCTAAAGCCTATACACGACGCAATGTGGAAATGGGGAGAAGAGTATAAGAGAACTTTCACAAACGATGGTTTGGATGAAGATTTCAAACACGCAGGAAAAGAGTAAGTTTTATGATATAACGAGCGGTGCATTTTCAAGAGTAACCATTAAAATGCACCAGTAATTTAACGATTACCCTGAAATTTAACGGTTACTCGAAAGTCGCCGAATGGCGAATGTGTCGGTGGGCAAAAATCCATAAACTGAGCAGACATTAAAACAGCGTCAAAGCCTTATTCCACAGGGCTTTAACGCTGTTTTTGGTGTTCGGGGATTTTATCAATACCAAGGAGAAGATTTGCAAGAAAAAACCCGCCTTATTTTCATAAGGCGGGTCGTTTTGTTTTTTATTTAAACCACCCCGTCAGGGCTACGCCCTGCCACCCCTCCCCGGAGGGGAATTTCTCCGCATTGCCGAGGTTTTGTCTTTCGCTTTCTCCCCCTATCGGCTTCGCCGATTTTCCCCCTCCCGGAGGGGGACTTTTTTGCACACTACTATAATAGTGTTCCTCAAAGCCTCCCTCTTAGCGGGAGGTGGCAAGGCATAGCCTTGACGGAAGGAGAAAAAAGGGGTAATTTTTGTTCAATTTATGCTGCCATCGGCTTCTCAATATTCTTGTTTGCCGGCAGTTGTGCCAAATGTTTTTGCAATTCGGTGGCGTCGTTTACTGTAACTTTGCCGTCGCCGTCGGCATCAGCTATAAGCTGTTTGGCTTCGTCAAAGTCGGCAAGCAGTGCCAAGTATTTTTGTATTTCTGTTACATCGCTTATTGTAACAGCACCGTCGCCGTCGGCATCGCCTAAAATTGGGGCTGTTGGGTCGGGGTCAATGGGGGTTTTTTGCTCAAGCTCGGCTATGGCATAAAAGCTAAAGTGGTCGGTTTCAAATGTAATTGTAGTTTTTGCTGCGTTAAGTGTAAAGGGTATTGCTGTTTTTGTGCCGTCATCGGCAATGTGGTACAGTGCCAAATTTGCTGTGTCGTAACCCTGTGGCACGGGCATTGTAATGGTTACTTTGCCGTTTGGCTGTATTGCCGTGCTGTTTTGCAGCAGGGTAATATCATAGACGGTAAACTGTGTTGCTTCTTCCTCCAGTGCTGTGTTTACTAATGCAAAGTCGGCGGTTTCTTCGGTTACCTGTGCTACGGTCAGTTGGGCGTCGGCGGGTACTATGGTTTCGGGGGCTATAAGGGCTATGCCGCTGTTGTTGTCGGTTTTTGTTTTTAGTAAAGCATAGGGTATTCCGTACGCAATAGCAAAGCTTTGGGCATACGAACCTTCATAGCAATAAATTGTTTTCAATGTGGTTATATAAGCAAATGGACCGGCGGGCTCTAAGTTGTCCATGTACGCATCCTCTTCTTCTGCCCGTATTGCCGATACAACCGAAGATGGTATAGTAATTTCGGTTAACGATGTGAACCAAAATGCCCTTGCATTTATGATTTTTAGCGAGTTCGGGAAAGTTATATCAGTAAGGCTCGCAGCGGTTTCAAATGCCGATTTGCCAATTCCGATTACCCCGTCAGGAACAACATATGCACCCACTTTGCCCAACGGATATTGTATAAGCTCTGTTTTATTCTTATCAAACAAAACGCCGTCTTCGCTGGAATAAGACTTATTGTCGCTTACAACATTAATAGCTGTTAAGCTTGTGCAACCTTCAAATGCATCTACGCCAATGTTGGTTACACTATTTGGTATGGTTACGCTTGTTAAGCTTGTGCAACCTTTAAATGCACCTCCACTAATTCTGGTTACGCTGTTTGGTATTATTACGTTTGTTAAGCTTGTGCAACCACTAAACGACATACCTTCATAATATTGATCATAATCATAATAATAACCAATTGTGTTTACACTTGTTGGCAAAGTTACACTTGTTAAGCCTGTGCAACCTGAAAAATTATAATTAAGTCCATAGGGAATAGTATATGCACCGGGTTTAGCATAAGGGTAAAAAATAAGCTTCGATTTATCTTTGTTAAACAAAACACCGTCTTCGCTGGAATAAGACTTATTGTCGCTTACAACATTAATAGCTGTTAAGCTTGTGCAATTTTTAAATGCACTATAATAACCTGAAGTTGAAATTGATGTTACACTGTTGCCGATAGTTACGCTTGTTAAGCTTGTGCAACCTTGAAATGTTGCTTCTCCAATTGTTGTTACACTGTCTGGGATTATAATGCTTGTTAAGCTTGTGCAACCTACAAATACTTCAGAACCAATTGCAGTTATCCCGTTGCCGATTGTTATGCTTGTTAAGTTGTTGCAATCATAAAATGCTTGATAGGGAATCCTAACATTGCTTGGTATTGTTATGCTTGTTATTTTGGAGCTGCCTTTAAATGCATGGTTAATTGAGGTAACAGGATACCCACCCAAAGTGCTTGGTATAGTTACAACACTTGAACTGCCAATGTAGGAGTTGATGAAAGCTTCGTCGCCATTTTTACTTAATACGTACTCAAAATCACCTTCATATACCCCAACTGGGCTTGCAACGGTGCTTGCTGCAAACGCCGTAAACGGCAACGCCGCAAAAATTGTGTAACCAAGCACAAAGCCAAAACCATGCTTAAAATTTTCTTCCTCATTTTTTAAAATCTTCTTTCTTCTTTATAAATTCTCCGCACTGCTAAAAGCGGCGGTTTTTCACGGCTTTTAACAGTGCATTTAAACACAGTATATTGTACCCCCCCCCCATACTAAATGTCAATAGTTTTTAGAAAAAAAGTCGGGGGAATATTAGCATGGTAACCACCTTGTCCTAAAAGAAGCAAGAAGCGACTTGCGTCGCAAACCCTCTCTTGAACACTTTTAAAAAATGTGGTATACTGTGCTTGAAAAGTCAATAAATATAATAAGATAGCGATAACAGCAAAAGGCAGGTTTTTTATGAACATTATTGTTTTGGCGGGGGGCTACAGCTCCGAAAGGGATGTTTCGCTGATGTCGGGCAGCAAGGTTGTTGCGGCATTGCGGCGAAAAGGGCACAAAGTAATGCTGCTGGACCCTTATATCGGGCTGGAGCGGTGCGGCAGCTTTGATGAGCTGTACAGTGCATATGCAAAAGAAGAGTACGACTTCGGAATACCCGCAAGCGAGCCGGATTTGGTTGCATTAAAGCAAAGCTTTGGGCGTGGCAACGCTATGCTGGGGCAGAATGTTTTAGAAGCCTGCACACTATGCGATGTTGTGTTTGTTGCTTTGCATGGCTCGGTTGGAGAAAACGGGCAGCTGCAAGCCGCACTTGACCTTTTTGATGTTAAATACACCGGCAGCGGCTATATTGGCTGCTCGCTGTCGATGGACAAAAGCATTGCTAAAGAAATTATGGATGCCCACGGAATTACCACGCCGAAAAGCAGCGAATATTTTTTGCAAAATTTATCGCAGGAGCAATTGTTTGAGGTTTTGCAAAGCCACACCCCACCATATGTAGTTAAACCTGCAAACGGCGGCTCCAGCCTTGGGGTAACAATTGTGCAAACAAAAAACGATATACCCACCGCCCTAAAATATGCAAAAACCTATGAGGACAAAATTATTGTAGAAGAATATATAACCGGGCGTGAATTTACCGCCGGGGTGCTTGACGGCAAGACTCTGCCGGTTATTGAGATTATGCCCAAAAGCGGGTTTTTTGATTACACAAACAAATACCAAGACGGCTTGACCGACGAGCTTTGCCCCGCCCCTATTGATGATGAGCTGGCGGAAAAAATTAAGCAAACTGCCCTACAGGCACACAATGCTTTGCGGCTGGGCGGGTACTCCCGTGCCGATTTTATAGTTACGCCGCAGGGGCAAATTTATTGCCTGGAGGTAAACTCGCTGCCCGGGCTTACACCTGCAAGCCTTGTGCCGAAAGAAGCCGCACACATCGGAATTGAATATGACGATTTGTGCGAGAAAATTGTAGAGTTGGCTTTGCAATAAATTACATCTTATAAAAAACAACTTGATTTTTTAAATTGACACAAGCCGCTCGATTTTTCTCCTTCCGTCAAGGCTAACGCCTTGCCACCTCCCTCTAAGAGGGAGGCTATAAGGTGCGAGCAAAAAAGTCTCCCTCTTAGAGGGGGATGTCGGCGAAGCCGACAGGGGGAGAGAAACAAGCGGTTTTTAAATTGGGGAGATACAAATTTGGAAAACCTAACACTAAAACAAATTGCAAAAGCGGTTAACGGCACCTTAAAAGGCGACCCTAACTTGATAATCGGCGGAATCTCGACAAACAGCAAAGAGGCCGCCGAAGATATTTTGTTTGTGCCCATAAAAGGCGAACGTTTTGATGCCCACGATTTTATAGGCGATTTTGTGCAAAACGGCGGCCAAGCCGTACTTACACATAAAGCATTTAAGTGCTGCAACGAGCCCGAAAATTACATAAAAGTTACCGACACTCGCCTTGCACTGGGCGACTTGGCACGGAACTACCGAGAGCAGTTTGCATTGCCTTTGGTGGGTGTAACGGGCAGTGTTGGCAAAACCAGCACTCGGCTTATGCTTGCAAACGTGTTGCAAACAGCGGGTGAGGTTTGCAGTACTCAAGGCAATTTTAACAACGACATCGGTATGCCGCTGACTTTGCTGAACATCGAGCATAACCACAAATTTGCCGTGATAGAAATGGGTATGAACCATTTTGGAGAAATTGCCTACCTTGCCAAAACGGCAAAGCCAACCGCTGCGGTTATTACAAACATCGGCACGGCACACATTGGTAACTTAGGCAGCAAAGAAGGCATTTTAAAAGCAAAGTTAGAGGTGCTGGAGGGCTTGCAAAACGGCGGTCTGCTTGTGCTGAACGGCGACGACGACCTGCTGTTTGCACAAAAAGGCACGCTACCGTTTAAAACTGTTTTTTACGGCATAAATAACCCCGATTGCGATATTACGGCAACCCAAGTAATCCCGCAACCAATGCAAAGCAGCTTTAAATATTTTTGCAAAGCAACGGGTGTAACCTCGGACGTTATTACCATTAACGCACCGGGCAAACACCATATTTCCAACGCTCTTGCGGCTGTCGCTGTGGGGCTGGAGCTCGGGCTGACGGAAGATAAAATAAAAGCGGGCATTGAATCGTTTGTCCCAGGCAATATGCGTCAAAAAATAATACAAACAGGCGGCGTGCAGATTATAGAAGACTGCTACAACGCAAACCCCGACTCTATGCTTGCCGCACTGCAAGTGCTTGCTGCGGCAAAAGCAGAAAATGGCGGGCGAAAAATTGCCGTGCTTGGCAATATGATGGAGCTTGGCGAATTTACCGAAGAGGGGCAT
Source organism: Oscillospiraceae bacterium (assembly GCA_031262125.1). Taxonomy (GTDB): domain Bacteria; phylum Bacillota; class Clostridia; order Oscillospirales; family Acutalibacteraceae; genus JAISII01. Next base: position 5,409 of record JAISII010000085.1, read on the forward strand.
AGGCTTGTTGGCGATTTTGCCGTGCAGCACAAAGTCGATTTGCTTGTAACCGTGGGCGAACACGCCTCACTTATTGCGGCACAGGCGAACAGCAAAGATGTTAAGACGGTTACTTTCGGCAATAATCAAGCAGCTCTGGAGTATTTAGCCGCAACCCTGCACTCCGGCGATGTTGTTTTAGTTAAGGCATCCCGCAGTTCCAAATTTGAAGAAATATCGGCAGGGCTGCAAAAACACTTGACAAACTAAACCGTTTGTGATAAAGTACAAAACAAGCAAAACTTAAAAATATGTCTACCCAAAGAAGCGGAAGTAAAAACGCAAAACGGCATTTTAAGAGAGCGGGGGCTGCTGTAAAACCCGTATGTTACGCTGCGTTAAATGGGCCCGCCGAGGGAGCAAAAGCAATTGAGGCAACCGCCTACGGTTTTTTTGGCGGCTGTAAAATTAAGGTGGCACCGCGGAGTTAATTCGCCCTTAATGCACTTTTTTAGTGTATTAGGGGTTTTTTGTTTTTATAAACCACCCCGTCTTCGCTAAAGCGAATCCACCACACCAGAAGTGAGAAATCAGATGTTAGAGGTTAGAAATTTCTTTCTTCTCCTTCCGTCAAGGCTACGCCTTGCCACCTCCCTCTAAGAGGGAGGCTTTTGGGTACCTCAAAAAAGTCCCCCTCCGGGAGGGGGAAAATCGGCGAAGCCGATAGGGGGAGAAAGCGGGCGACGCAAGTCGACTCTTGCTTCTTGCCTCTAACCTCTTGCTTCTAGAGGGACAGGGGGAGAGAAAGAAAAATCTTGCAGTTGACATAATAACTTGAGAATGATATAATAACTCATACGCTGCTTTAGCAATTTAAAGCGTTTAACTGCTAAACTGCGATTTAGAGTAAAAAGCAGCACAAAAAAAGAACGGAGTTGTTACAAAAAATGGGAAAAACAAAGTCAAATCAGGGCATCAAAGTTTTGGTTGCCGGTTCGGTTCTGCAATTTTTGCTGGGCATTTTGTACGTATGGAGCGTGTTTGTTAAGCCGGTGAGTGTTCACTTTTTCGGCGAAGCCGGTGCAGATGCACATTTG